>JACMKO010000433.1 GCA_014380065.1 Leptolyngbya sp. ES-bin-22
AAGCATCGTCCAGATAAAGAATATAGCTTGACGGATTGTATCTCGATGCAGATGATGCGGCAACTTGGAATTACAGACGTACTTACGCGAGATCGCCACTTTGCTCAAGAAGGCTTCACCATTCTGTTTAACGAGAATACTTAAGCGCGCGACTCAGGCGGTTCCACCGAAACAAGCGCGATCGCTCATACTAAGAAAAGAATGTAATGCAACCAGTTTTGAGCAAAGTTTGAGGGAATTGCCGTGCCAACCATCAATGAATTAGCGACTCAGGCAAAGGAAGCTGCCGATCGACTGGGCATCCATAAATTCGACATCTATGGTTCGACGGTGGACGAAAGCAGCGCCAAAGTTGATCAGGGCAAGCCGGATCAGGTGAAAGCCTCTAATCGTTCGAGCGTCACAGTGCGCGTGTGGAATAATGACCAGACAATGGGCATTACCTCAACGACGGATGTTGATCCCACTGGGTTGACACTCGCGCTGAAGACGGCATATGAAGCCAGCTTTTTTGGTGTGAAAGAAAACGTTCCGGACTTTAGCCCAGAGGCAACAGCACCGCTTGCGCGTGAGTTTGCCGAAAAAGCGCCCCAGGCTCCCATTTCGGACTTGCTGGAAAAGCTGATTACGGCAGAAAAGGCAGTGACTGAAGCGCATCCTGCGATCGCCTCCGTTCCCTACAACGGACTTGCCCAGCGCGACATCGATCACTTCTACCTCAACAGCGACGGTGCGTTGCGGACGGAAGCCTATTCCACGACATCGCTCTACCTTTACACCAAAACTGAAGAAGAGGGCAAAAAGCCCCGCAGTGCAGGTGCATTCCGCATTAGTCGTGACTTGGATTCACTGGATGTGGATGGTTGCCTTAAAGAAGCCGTTGAAAAAACGGTCAGCCACCTCGACTACCAAAAAATTCCTACCGGCAAATATCGCGTTGTTTTCTCGCCAGAGGCATTTTTGAGCCTGCTAGGTGCCTTCTCAAACCTGTTTAACGCTCAAAGTATTCTCGACAATCAAAGTCTCTCGAAGCCGGAATCATTGGGTACTCAGATTGCCACACCGCTGCTGACTGTGGCAGATGATGCGCTGCATCAAGCCAATGTGGCGATCGCCACTTTTGATGGTGAAGGCACCCCCACCCGTCGCCTACCTTTGATTTCAGACGGCATCCTAGTCAACTTTCTGCACAGTGCAGGCACCGCTAAACGGTTTAAGACTGAACCCACTGGACACGCCAATATGGGCGCAAAAGTGACGGTGAGTCCACACTTCTATCATGTCTCCACCGCTGCCCCTGCTCAGCAGCAATACAGTTTAGCTACGGCTGAAAATGTCATTTTGATCGATGACCTACACGCGCTCCATGCTGGCGTTAAAGCGCTCCAGGGTTCCTTTTCACTACCATTTGACGGTTGGCTGGTGAACCAGGGTCAACGTACTAGCATCGAATCTGCTACTGTTGCTGGCGACTTCTTAGCATTGCTTAAATCGATTGTTTATGTAGAACCGGAGGCTCATCTCACGCCGGGTGGTGTTTGCCCTTACGTCTGGGTGGAAGAATTGTCTATTACAGGAGAATAAGCTGGTTTATACCGGGTGGTCAAATTCGCATAAGCACCAAATCACAACCAGGGTACAACAACGATTAGTTTGGTGTTGCTGCTGGTGATGCCTTTAGCTTGTGCGCAATTAGCTCTAAGCCAGAGATTGAGAGGGCAAGACGCTCCCATTGCTCTGGTTTGGCTTCAATCTGGCTAAACGCTACTTCGGTTAGCAGCACTTCGCCGCGCCGCGCGAGGTCTTCACCCAGTTTGCACGCCAGATTCATCTCGCTACCATACAGATCGTTCTCACCGACAAGCAGCGTTTTGCCATAGCCAATGCCAATGCCTGCGTAAAGATCTTGCTCATCCGGTAGTCCCGTATTTACAGCAGCAAACCCTTTGAGGATGTCAACGGCACCCTCGATCGCCCCTTGCACTGTTGGAAAAACGGCAAACAAATTGTCCGCTTCTTGCTTAATAACGCGACCGTGATGGAGTTGCACCAGTGGAGTGGCGATCGCCGTCATCCGATGCACCATTGCCAAAAAATGGATGATGCCGTAGCGAATGGTTAGCCGCGAAAAGCCAGACATATCCAGCACGAGGATGGCGCAATCGCGCTCGAAGGTGGCGTATATTTGAGCGTCGATCGCGGTCGATCGCTCTGGATATTCGTTGCGCTCTTGTAGCAGTCGATTGAGTTCAGCGCGGGTCTTGCTAGAGTCAAGCATGGGAAAAGGGCGTAAAGAATAGAAGGCTAAAAGCGGAACGCAGAATATTCCTGCTCCGCTTTACGTCTGCATCTAGCCCTCATCCTGCATAATTCCCTCTAAAGCTTGAAGAATTCACCATGAGTTTCGCCAAAGCAGACGTGTTCGGTGCCAAAATGACCACCAAAGTGCTTGAATGGCTTGTCGGCATCACTTAAGCAAAGGATGCAGCAAACATCAACACTTGAAGGCTGACATGATTCGTTCGCGGAGTCATGATTAACACGTGGTCAAACCGAGCCTGCACTATGTTTTTATATCTGTCGAAACTACTGCCCCTTTTCTTTTACCCGCTGGGACTAACGTGCGTGCTGCTTCTGGTCTCGCTAGTGCTGCTCTGGCGACGATCGCGGTGGACGACGCTGCCAATCGTGCTTTCCTTGCTGCTGCTGCTAGGAGGGGGGAATGGTTGGGTGAGTGAGTGGTTGGTGCGATCGCTGGAGTTTCAGCAGTTGCCCCGCATCACAATCCCACAAGCAGACGCGATCGTCATTTTGGGAGGTTGCACCAAGCCAGCCTCACCGCCGCGACCGTGGGTAGAGGTCAGCGAGGAGGGCGATCGCGTCCTGTATGGAGCCAAGCTGTATCGCGAAGGTAAAGCACCTCGCGTTATTCTCAGTGGCGGACGCATTGATTGGAAGGGCGGCGGACCAGCAGAGTCAGACGATATGGCACAACTCATCGCCACGATGGGCGTGCCGAAATCCGCCATTCTACAAGACCCAACCTCGCTCAACACTTACGAGAATGCAGTCAATGTCAAGCAGATTATGGCAGCACAGGGCATACGTCGCATTTTGCTGGTGACATCCGCTATGCACATGCCCCGATCGCTCCTGATTTTTAAGCATCTGGGTATGGACGCGATCGCTGCGCCCACCGATTTCAACACAACCGAGCGCGATTGGCAGGAGATTCAGGGCAGTACTGAGGCGATCGTGCTGAATGTTTTGCCTGAAGCCGATCGGTTGCAGCGCACCACAAGAGCCTTAAAAGAATATTTAGGTTTAGTCGTCTATCGTTTAAAGGGATGGCTATAAACGTGCGCCTCAATGTTAGTCATTTTTGTAAAACCGTCTTAAATCTTTACGCTGTTTCTGAGGACTGAACGATTGCCTAAAAAACTGACAATCTTTTTTACCAAAGATGGGGATCATTGTGTAAGAGGGAATACAACGCTTGGGAACTATAGGGAAAAGCAAGACACTGAGCAATTTTGCTGCAATGACTGACACACTCGCCGAAGCAACAAACAGGAAGGTTCATAGACATCTCCTTTGGTGTTGAAGAGCCTTCTTTAAAGACAGCTACTCAGTTCATACTGACCGCTGATAGCCGTTTTAGAAACCTTGCTTGTTTTGGCGATCGTCCGCGACTTTACTGAGAGGAAGAATCATGATGTTTTCTGGATCGCTCTTAGCTGATGCCAATCAACGCCTGGAACAAGCGTTGAAATATACGTCGATTTCAGATGATGCCGTTGAAACGCTGAAATTTCCCCAAGCCAGCCTGACTGTCTCGATTCCCGTCCGCATGGATGACGGTGCGCTTAAAATTTTTCAGGGCTACCGTGTGCGCTACGACGATACAAGAGGACCTGGTAAAGGTGGTGTGCGCTACCACCCCCACGTGTCGTTAGATGAAGTGCAATCCCTGGCATTTTGGATGACCTTCAAATGTGCTGCGCTGAATCTCCCGTTTGGTGGCGCAAAGGGTGGCATCACAGTGAACCCTAAAGAATTGTCCCGGATGGAACTGGAGCGCTTGAGCCGGGGCTATATTGATGCGATCGCTGATTTCATTGGTCCTGATGTGGACATCCTGGCTCCCGACGTTTACACCAACGCCATGATCATGGGCTGGATGATGGATCAATACAACATCATCAAACGCCAGATTTGTCCCGCCGTTGTCACAGGTAAACCCGTCAGCATGGGCGGCAGCCTGGGGCGCGAAGCCGCAACGGCAATGGGTGCTTTTTTTGTAATTGAATCAACGTTACCCAAGTTCGATCGCCATCCCAGTACCACAACCGTTGCCGTCCAGGGCTTTGGCAACGCTGGAGCCATCCTTGCAGAATTGCTCTTTCGAGCAGGCTACAAAGTCGTTGCGGTGAGCGATTCGCAGGGCGGCATCTACGCCAAACAGGGACTCGACATTCCCAGCCTTCGCCAGTTCAAAGATTCCCACCGTGGTGTTAAAGCGCTCTATTGTGACAATACCGTCTGCCACACCACCGCTGAAGACGTACTCACCAATGCCGAACTGTTAGCCCTGGATGTGGACATTCTGGTGCCTGCCGCACTCGAAAATCAAATCACTGAAGCAAATGCCGCTACCATCCAAGCAAAACTAATCTACGAAGTCGCTAATGGACCCATTACCTCTGCCGCCGATCGCCTTCTGACCGACAAAGGCATCTACGTCTTTCCCGATATTTTGGTTAACGCGGGTGGTGTCACCGTCAGCTACTTTGAGTGGGTGCAAAACCGCAGCGGTCTGTACTGGACTTTAGACGACATCAACCAACGGCTCAAACATCGCATTGTGGAAGAGTCAGAATCCATCTGGTCGATCGCCCGCAATCTGTCGATCGACCTGCGTACCGCCGCCTACGTCCATGCCCTGACCCGCCTTGGTGAAGCCATCAGCGCTAAAGGCACGCGAGACTACTACTTAAATGGTCATTAAGTGAAGGGAGTGGGGAGTGGAAGTAAAACACAAGCTCAAAACTCAGAACTTCTTCACTCTCCATCCCTTACCCATAGAGTTGACGCAATGGGATGGTAAAGCCTCGAAGCGTTCAACCTCATAGACAACAGATTGCAGGCTCTCTCCAACGTTATCAACAACATTGGTTGCACTGACCATCTTAGAGGAGAGTTGAAACGTGCCTAGTGGCTAAAACCGCGATCGCAAACGCAAAGTCTACCTGTGCCTCAGTATGCTTGATTTGCCTCTGCGTTCCAGTGATAAAGCTGCTTGGCAGACGCGATGCGTTTGAACTCTTTCGGGTCGTAAGCAAAGCCTGCTTTAGCGAGTAGTTCGCCCACGATCGTGTAATCAGCCTCAGACATCGGTTCGAGTTGGGCATCAGCTCCAAGCGATTTGATGGCACCGCGCACGTAGATGACGGCTTCGTAAAGAGAGTCGCCCAGCGCATCGCCTGCATTGCCGCAAATCACGATGCGTCCCGCCTGTGCCATGAACGCGGAGAAGCTGCCAACGCTGCCACCCACCACAATATCTGCCCCTTTCAGGGAAATACCGCAGCGCAGACTGGCATCGCCATCGATAATAAGTAGTCCGCCCTGAGCAGAGGCTCCCGCTGCAACAGAGGCAAAGCCTTTGACGTGAACGCGTCCTGACATCATGTTTTCGGCAACGCCAGAACCAACGTTACCGAGGATGGTGACAGTTGCCAATTTGTTCATGCCAGCGGCGTAATAGCCTGCGTGACCCGCAATTTCGACTGCCACAGGCGCATCTAAGCCGACCGCAATATTGTGGGCACCATCGGGATTGAGAATGCAGATGGTTTGTCCGTTCAATGGCTGATGCAGAAAGCGGTTGACTTCGCGCAGGGGCGTTTGGGCGAGGTCGAAGGTTACACCGTCCATACGTACATTTCCTCTGGTGCAGGTTCGTAGATATGAGCGTGGTTGATATGGGGGAGATGGGCGAGAGAACGAAATTCGGAGGCGATCGCCACATAATCATCCGTCTCCGCGACCACAGCAGGTTTGCAGGCAAAAGCATCGCGCACCAGTGCCAGCTTATCTGCCGTGCCCATAAGAAAGGTATAAAAACCGTCTAGCGCTTCAAAGCCCTTCTGTATCGCTGCTTCGAGATCGTCCCCTTCCTGCATCCGCCATTCTAGAAAGCGGCAGGCGGCTTCAGTATCGTTGTCGGTTTCAAAGTGGATGCCATGATGTTCGAGTTTGCGACGAATTTCGTAGGGGTTGGAGAGGGAGCCGTTATGGACAAGGCAAAAATCTTCGCCAGCAGTAAAGGGATGGGCATGAGCAGGCGTGACGGCAGATTCAGTTGCCATACGGGTATGCCCGACGAGATGGGAACCTTGCAGGTCTTTGAAGTGGTAGCGATCGCTCACAGCAGCGGGATTGCCCG
>JACMKO010000434.1 GCA_014380065.1 Leptolyngbya sp. ES-bin-22
AGACAAACTGGCGAAAATCAAAAAGGGTGATGTAGTTGGCATTCCAAAGGAACTAGGCGACATCGCGAAGGAGCTTGACACCACGTACAGCATCTCTTCAGATGATTCTGCTACCTCGTTAGATGTCGTGGAAGGAAGTGCGTTCTTTAAGCCAGACCCAGATTATCCCTTAAATGAAGCTTCTGTCGATGGGATCTCTGAGACACGAGTGGTTGGAGGTCAATCACCTGCACAAGTTTATCAAGCGCTGCAACCAGTCTTGAAGAAATTTGATAGCGCAAATGAGGCTGATGCCTATGGAGGCGGTGCGCTTTATGAACTCAAAAAGGGCAAATTTACAGGCTACCTCAGTTTGGTGCCCGGTAAAGCGGGCGGCACCGTTGCTGTAGTTTGGACGAAAAGACCTTAGCGAATTGTTATTCGATCGCCAGCGAAACGCGATCGCCGCCAATAGCGCGCAACGTGCCCAGCACCTTCACAACTTCTTCGTAGTGTGGTTTGGACGAAAAAGCCTTAGTCGGATCGTGGATTGATTAACCTGAACCACTTTTCTGTAGGGACGTTACAT
The DNA here is from genome assembly GCA_014380065.1 of Leptolyngbya sp. ES-bin-22. Classification (GTDB taxonomy): domain Bacteria; phylum Cyanobacteriota; class Cyanobacteriia; order Leptolyngbyales; family Leptolyngbyaceae; genus Stenomitos. Next base: position 569 of record JACMKO010000434.1, read on the forward strand.
GTAACGTCCCTACAGAAAGGCATTGCATCTTGTTAAATCCACGATCCTTAGCGAGTTGTTATTCGATCGCCAGCGAAACGCGATCGCCGCCAATATCGCGCAACGTGCCCAGCACCTTCACCACTTTTTCGTAAGTCACGTCTTTATCAGCCTTGAGCACAACCGTGCCTTTGGGATTTTTTTCCACATACGTCACGATAAGTTGCGCCAGTTGCGTGTCTGTTACTGTCGTGTTGTTCATCAAAATCTGCCCTTGCCGATTCATCCCCACGATGATCGGGTCAGTAGGCTTTTCTTTGCTAATGCCTTTGTCGGTGCTGGGTAGCGGCACGTCCACAGCTTGAAAGCTTGTCAGCGTCATCGACACAATAACGAAAAAGATGAGAACCGTCATAACGACATCCATCATGGGCACCAGGTTTGGTTCTGGCATCCGCGACGCTTGTTGGTTGGCTTTAAATTTCATGGCACCGCTCGCAGGTTACTAATGGGTAATGGTTACAGGGTCAGCTAAGGGCGGGGCGATCGGATGGTCACCGTTCAAATTCCCCGGTTCATACCAAACATGACGGTAAATCACCTCAAGCTCACTACCAATTTTGGCAAAATAGTCGCCCTGTCTTGCTTGCAGTGTCACGAAGACACGAAAGATCGCCAGTGCCATGATCGCAAGCACCATTCCAGCCGCTGTTGTAATGAGTGATTCGCCGATCCCCGCCGCTGCTTTGGAGGTATCAGCGCCCGTACCGCCCCCGCCAATATTCAGGTTGGTAAAGGTGACAATGAGACCAGTAACCGTGCCTAGAAGTCCCAGCAGCGGTGCAATAGCCACGGTTGTTTCGAGCAGCTTGTCGCCCTTCCGCATCTCCACAAGCTCTTGATCGCCCGCTGCTTCCAGCGCCAAGCTAAACGTTTCGGGTGTGGGGTGTCCCAACTTGAGCGGTGCTAACAAAAACCGACCGATCGGCAAGTCTTTGTATCGTTCGGCGATCGCCCGTGCCTCATCAAGACTGTAGCGGGCAGCATCCAACACATCATGAGCGATGCGATCTTCACCCCGCGAAAGCTGAAACCAATAGAGCGATCGCTCTAGGATACACGAGACAGTAAGTAAAGATAGTCCTGCCAGGGGAACCATGACTGGACCACCCTTGTACAGTAGATCAAACAGCGTAGACATTTATAAGGGTGGGGAAAGACTACAGCACTTGGATTCTGAATCTGGTTCAGACCTCCTCGTTATCCTAGCGGACTTGCAGAGTAGGTCTGGTTAACGATAGGTAAACAAACACTGACTGCCCTCATCAAAGCGAATTGGTTGCAACAGGTTCAGTGCATTGCCTGAGCCATTGCGCCTGGTTTTGGCTGCGATAAATCTTGGAAGATGATTTGATCGGCGACTTTTTCAGCCGGAGGTTTATCGGCTATTTTGTCTTGTTGCTCCTCTTCCTTCCGCCGTGCGAGCGTTTGCTGCTGATAGACATCCAGCGCCCGTGCGATCGCCGTTTGCCGTCGATTCTGGTCGTGGCTAATGTTGCCTTCTGTATTGCCCAATCCCGGTGCTTCCCATCGCCCTGTGCGTGGATTGCGATACGACTGGGTACGCGCCCATAAAACAGCCTCCGAACCCGTGAGTCCGCGATCGCGCGCTTGCTTCAGTCGCTCCACATAGCCGAGTGTATCTAACGCTGCCAACGGTGCCTGGTTTGCCAGGTCGATCGCATTGAGTTCCTCTTCCAGCGACAGGTTTAAGCGGTGTGAGTCCGCTTTTTGGCGGATTACATCTGCCTGTCCTTGCAAGCGTTGAAGTTGCTTTTCGTCTGCTTCTTCCGGTGATTTGGCTCCGTGCTGATAGGAGAAGCTGCCCAGATTCCAGACACCATTGCCAGGATCAGAATGCCCATAGTAAGCACGGGTTTTGCTGCCGTTAGGTGTTCGCGTGCCCTCTGCGTGCCCTACAGTGCGGGCAACTAGAGAATCAGAGCCGCCTGCGAAGATATTAGTAGTGGCTGGAGCAACAGCCTGCGGCGATGGAGCGGCTTCACGGGCTACAGGTGTTGGAGACGATGCCTCTGTGGGTGGTGCAGAAACGGCAGGAGGAATGAAGCTCAGCGCAGGTGAGGCAGAGACTGAGGCAGAAACTGGGGCAGTGGAAGGCGAGTCAAGTGTCGAGGTGGATGACGCGGACGCTGGCACATTGGCTGCCACCGCAAAGTCGATCGCGCCGCCATTGTCAGCCCGTGCAGCTTGATGAGCCGTTGAAAGTAATGCGAGCAGGCTAAAGGCAAGCAGGGAAGGGGATTTCATGCGTGGGTTCAGGAGAGGGGGATGGGGGAAAGCTGCAATGTCAACGGCTGTCTAGGGCTTTTTTAACGTGCGTTCCAGGATGGCTTTAGCAGGCTCAACGATCGCCCAAGTGCCGTTTGGCTGTTTGCGTAAGGCAGCGAATTGAAGCAAGTCACCGCTACCGAGGGCAGTACCTTGACTCACAGAACCCAGATGAGGCTTGTTGAGACCGCATAGACGAAAGAGATAAGCAGGCACATCAGGGCTAGAGAAGATGAGGCAACGGTGCTTGTCGACCTGTGTGCGACCGTCGAAGGGCGCATAAACACTGTTGCCATCCAGGTCGAGCGAAATATCGCCAAGACCGCCGAGCACAGTGCGATCGCCGATGGTATCGCCCGGTTGTAGTTCCCAGGTTTGGTAGAGCTTGATAGCTGGAGCGATGTCGGCACTTGGCGCACGCGAACAACCAAACGATAAAAGCGCTAGAGCAAGACTGGTCATGCCTGCGATCGCCCTCACAAAGTCGGTTGCGCCCATCCTAGTGACGGAAGCTGAAGTCATAGCCTGCATATTCGTCACCTTCATAAAGCACGATCAGCCAGGTCTGTGTATCAAACGCCAGCGGGTAGGCTTCGCGGCGAGCTGAAACGCCCGATCGCACATCTACTTGAGGCAACTGGCAGTAAGGCTCTTTCATAATTTGGCGTACCTGCACTTTGCTCGATCGCTCAGGTATTGCCAGCAATCTAGATAGTTGATCTCTCGACAAAATCGACTTTGACTGCACAATTTCCTGGCACACCGTTTTAGCAGGAGCAGGAGTTGGCAACAAGCCGCGTGGGTCGGCTAACAAGCCAAACGCTGCTACCACAGACCCACCAGCCAGCATGTATTTCATACTATGAGTGCGAGATTTGCGACGCTGCATCGTTCCAGTCCTCAAAGGTGACAAGTCGTTAGTTTGCTTAAGTAAGTCATGCGTTTGCTCAGGTCAGCAGCGTGACCAGACCATCCACAAAAAATTTGTTCGCTACAAAGCGATCGCAATCGACGAGACGCTAACTCCAGTCCTTACGCTCTCGCGCACAATCTTAGGGATGGACTCAGCACTTTCGATCGCGGTTGCAATCAAGACAGTTCAATTCTAAAGGAATATTTAGTACAAGAGTACTATAAGTGATCTTGGCGAGTCTATAACCAGAACTTCATAAATTTCCAAACAACAAAAAGCTCCCCATATCTGACAATGGGAAGCGTCTGGTTGAAATGGTCATGTAGCAGTCTTGAGGTAGTGATAAACAGTAAGACTTGTAAAATCGGGATGGCGGGATTCGAACCCACGGCCCCTTCGTCCCGAACGAAGTGCGCTACCAAGCTGCGCCACATCCCGCTACAACAACTCCAGTTTGCTGCATGGCTTCTAGTTTAAGATATCACATCTGTTGCATGTGAATGACCTCGTTCACGGCACACCATCCATCGGTGTCTTCACAAATGACGAAGGTCGCAGATTTGTTGGATTATGGGGGGGCGATAACTTTAAGACTGACTGTTCTGCTTTTCGTCTAGAGTTGCTCCACTCAGATTTCGTTTCTGCATTTTTGACGAAATTTCTATCCAAAAAGCGATCGCATCTGCAATATTTTCATAAACATTTGTAAACTTGTAGCTAGCGGTTTTTAGTGCCCTGTGTTTTGAGGAGTCTCCATGAGACAACTGGTTGTGATCGAGCGTTTTTGCCTGACGGGTCATATCTTATCGTTGGTGTTTGGGCTGGCAGGGTTACTGCTGGTATTACCAAATCCTGAATTTATTGCCGCTTTACCGGCGTTTGGTCAAGCTCTTTTTGGTTGGAGTATGGCAGGCGGTGGCGTTGTCTATATTCTGTTAGGGGCTGTGACAGTCGCCCTTTATGCCTATCGCACATTGGGCTGGCGTGCCTGGTTACTGTTTATGGTGCCTGCGCTCGCGCTGTCCTTGAGTAGTGAATTGCTGGGTACCAGCACGGGTTTCCCGTTTGGGCATTATGGCTACCTGAATGGCTTAGGCTACAAAATTGCTGGATTAGTACCCTTTACAATTCCTCTTTCCTGGTTTTATGTGGGCTTATCGACGTATCTGCTGGCATGGGTTGGGCTAGATGCAGTCGGTCTGAAAGGTTGGCTCAAGTCTGTGGGCGCGATCGCGCTTGGTTCGTTGCTCCTTACCGCCTGGGATTTTGTGCTCGACCCAGCGATGAGTCAGACAGCGTATCCCTTTTGGGAATTTCGCGATCCAGGTCAGTTTTTCGGGATGCCGTATCGCAATCTGAGTGGTTGGTTAGGCACAGGGGCACTGTTCTTGTCAGTGGCGGCGATCTTCTGGCGCAAGACGACGATCGACCTCACACGCTCTCAGCTAACAGTGCCGCTCATCGTCTATCTCGTGAATTTTGCGTTTGGAGCCGTGATTACTCTGAATCAGTTGGATGCCCGTTTTTGGATTCCTACCGCGATCGGCGCTGCCTTAGGCGTGTTACCCGCGATCGGTCTCTGGTGGCTTGCCAAACCTGCCGCTGCCACTGAGGCTATGGCGATCGCAGCCGATTTGGCTCGACGCAGCAGTGAGCCAGATAAAACGTCAGGCAAAGCTGTTTCACAGAGCGATGTTGCTACTGTTCCTGTAGCGGCTGCATCCAAGTCATCCTCGTGATTGGAGACGCATTGCTGCTAGGGTTGCTTTTGGCTCAGCTACCCGCTACGGCAATTTTGCTTTCCCGCTTACTGCGTGGACCCGTTCGCTACCCGCCATTGCAGCCTAAAGCACCCACACCAGAGCAGTTAGGTACGGTAAGCGTCGTAGTACCGACCTTAAATGAGGCAGAGCGCCTTGAACCGTGTCTTGCAGGGCTGAGTCGTCAAAGCTATGAAGTGCGGGAGATTCTGGTTGTTGACAGTCACTCCACAGACGGCACCCCAGAGCTAGTCAAGGCAGCTCAGGAAACCGATCCGCGCTTTCGGCTCATCCACGATGAGCCGCTGCCGATCGACTGGGTGGGTCGCCCGTGGGCACTGCATCACGGGTTTTTGTCCAGTGCTGCTGCAAGCGATTGGGTGCTGGGGATTGATGCAGACACACAGCCGCAGCCTGGACTGGTTGCTAGTTTGCTCGACACCGCATCGCGTGAAGGGTACGACCTGATTTCGCTGGCACCGCAGTTTCTCTTGAAGCATCCAGGCGAGTTGTTGCTCCACCCCGCTCTGCTGCTGACGCTGGTGTATCGCTTTGGTCCGGCAGGCGAAACTGGCAATCGCCCAGAGCGCGTGATGGCAAATGGGCAATGCTTTTTTTGTCGCCGATCGCAGCTAGCCCAGGTAGGCGGTTATACCGTTGCCCGCCGTTCCTTTTGTGATGATGTGACACTGGCACGGGCGATCGCTGCTCAGGGTGCTAAAGTCGCGTTTCTAGACGGCGCAAACGTGCTGAAGGTGCGGATGTATGAAGGTGCCGCCGAAACTTGGCGCGAATGGGGACGATCGCTAGACCTTAAAGATGCCGCGTCCCCTAGCCAGGTCTGGGGTGACTGGCTGCTGCTGCTGGCCGTTCAGGGCTTTCCCATCCCGATCGTCCTGCTGCTGCTCAGTGAAGTCATCAGCGGTAGTCGTGAGCCTGTTGTTCTCACTGCGTTTGGTCTCAATCTGCTGTTAGTGCTGATCCGCGTGGGGCTTACGTTTGCGATCGCGCCGTCGTGCGATCGTACCGACGCTAAACCTGCCTGGCTTTTCTGGCTGTCTCCCCTTGCAGACCCGATCGCTGTCCTGCGAATTTTTCTATCTTCGATCCAAACGCCGACGCGGTGGAGGGGGAGGAGCTATGGGGAGGGAGTGGGGAGTGGGGAGTAGGGAGTAGGGAGTGGGGGAGGGTTTTGAGTTTTGAGCGAATCCAGCCTTTAGCCTCCACGCTTCTCTAGCCTTTTCTGCCTTCCAAATATTTCAGATTGTTTCAACCAGTGCTAGCTGCGCTGCATGTGTCTTCGGTTCGTAGTAAAGTGAGTGGCAATAAAGCTGTATGAGTTGAAGCTTAACAATAAGAGGAAAAAACGCTCATGGTTCAGCGCGGTTCTAAAGTCAAAATTCTTCGTAAAGAGTCTTACTGGTTCCAGGATTATGGAACCGTCGCATCGATCGATCAAAGCGGCATTAAGTACTCGGTCATTGTGCGGTTTGACAAGGTTAACTATGCGGGCGTAAACACCAACAACTTTGCTGCCAGTGAAGTCGTTGAAGTAGCACCCCCAGTCAAGAAAGCAGGCGCAGCGGGCGCACCGCCTAAGTCTGGCAAAGTCGCATCTGGTGGTAAGCAAACGCCGATCGATCCCGCTCTTCGTAAAACGGGTGGGGCTGAAGAGGTTGCTGGAGGCGCTACAACTTCGCCAACAGCAGACGCACCCGGCGGCAGCACTGGCATTGAGGGCGATGC
>JACMKO010000435.1 GCA_014380065.1 Leptolyngbya sp. ES-bin-22
CGCTTTGCGCCGACAAGCTAGAGAGTTTTGAGTTTTGAGTTTTGAGTTTTGAGTTTTGAATTGCTTTTGTCTCCGTGTTCCCGTGTCCCCACGTCTTTGTGTCCTCTCTTACGCCCTCTGCCTCTCCTGCTCCCTCTGCCTCCCCTGCCTTTTGCCTCTTGCCCTCTTCTAACGTCATTGACTCCTGCTTCGCTTGTGAAGTCAACAACGTTACCTCCTGCCTTCTAATCTCCTCTCCCAACTCCGCCAGCACGATCGCTTCCGAAACCGTACGCCGATAGCCCATCCATTCTTCGGTACGGATGCCCCATTGGCGTGAGACGTAGAGATCTTCGGGGCGGTAGAAGACTTCGGGCAGGCTGTCGAGTAGGGGCAGTCGATTCTGTCCGTAGTGCAGCACAATGCGCCCAACGTTAATTAAGTAGCAGTAGGCGATTTCGTGATGGCTGGGGGCAATTTGGGAGCCATCGGTGGCGAGAACGGTGTGGGCAGCGGGTGGAACGGGGATGCTAATGCGCCGATTGAGCGGTTCAGTCGGTGCGGCAGCGGTAAAGCTGAGGCGATCGCGCCAGGTCTGCTGCTGCTCAACCAAGCTCTGTTGCTGATGATAGGCTTGCCCCAAAAGCGTCTTTGCACGCTCCAGTCGTAGGCGCGTGGCGGTTGCTTCAAGCGTTAGCTGTTGGCTGATGCCCTGCATTTGCTGGGCAAGCTTTGTAAGATCAAGCATGAGGTGAGGAGTGAGGGGGAAGGAGCGGGAGGGGTGAGAAAGTTTTGAGTGTTCGGTCAATGCCTGCCTTCTGACTCCTGGCTCCTCTTCGTAATTTTCCTGCCATTTTCCAAAATTTTTTGATCAACTCTCCAAATTATGTGTAACATCGCTGGTGAGTAAGTAAGAACGCTACGAAGGGAAAGTCTTTTTTCTGGCGATCGTCCTTTCAATCATTACGGTTCAAGTGCAATCAATTATTGTTCTCAAAGCTGTAGTTAGGGGCGCGATCGACGGCTGAAAAAGTGGTTGTTTAACGCAAAAGTTTTGACTTGAGAGCGTTTCAGCTCAGTGTAAACCTTTAATCGTTTTTCTTTGTCAAAAAGCTACAGGCGATGATACTGTTTAAGATTCGTCTCCTTAGCTTAAGAAGGCTAGATCTAGACTGGATTGGGTATCATATCCTAGCATCTAGACTCTGCCTAATCTGTTCCAGTAAACCCGTCTTCAACTGTTTAAGTGAGTAGACAGCATTGTGGTTAACTCTCTGAAAAATCTGCTTCCTGGAAAGCCTAAAGGCATTGGTATCGAGTTAGCTCCCGATCGCATTAGTGTTGCCCAGCTACGTAAACAAGGTCAGGGCTTTAAGCTGATCACTCTGGCGACTGTTCCAGTACCAGAAGGGCTATTTCACGAAGGTCAAATTACTGATATTGCGGGCATGGCTGAATTGGTTCAGTCAACCCTTGCCGACAACAAGCTGAAGGTGAAGCGGGTGGCGACTGCGGTGGCGGGTGGGCGCGATACCGTCACTCGAATCATTCCGATTCCGGCAGAGCTAAACGATCAAGAGCTTAGGGAAATGGTGCTCAACCAGGAAGCGGGTCTTTATCTACCGTTTCCGCGTGAAGAGGCAGATGTTGACTATCAAAAACTGGGGCTGTTTGTTGATGAAGACGGCATCGAAAAGTTTCAGGTTTTGCTAGTAGCAACGCGTAAAGAAATTACGGATTCTTATGTCCGCACCTTTCAACAGGCAGGCTTGCAGATTGATGTGCTTGAAATCAGTAGCTTTTCGCTGATTCGCACGATTCGGGAGCAACTCAGGCAGTTTTCGCCACAGGAAGCCGTTGCGATCGTGGACATTGAGTTTGAAAGCACCGAGATTTCGATCGCAGTTGATGGTGTGCCTCAGTTCTCGCGCACGGTGCCGATTGGGACGTACCAAATTCAAAGTGCTTTATCGCGAGCTATGAACTTGCCGCCCTCCAGAAGCACGGAACTGCTACAGAGTATGACGATTCCGGTGAGCCAGTCTGATGGCATGAGTGGTACTGGCAAGATGGGGGGCGGTAACCCTGGCGCGGCTGCCATGCTGCGGATTATTGGTGAACTGGCAGACGAACTGCGGCGATCGATCGACTTCTATCTCAACCAGGGCGACAACTTGGAAGTAGCCCAACTGCTGCTCGCCGGACCCGGTGGCTCGATCGGGCAGCTAGACGAATTTTTTACGCAACGGCTCAGTCTACCCAGCAGTCAAATCGATCCGATTACTGCACTGGGGCTAGAGGTGACTCAGGAAGTGCCTCAGGCGCAGCGATCGGGGCTAGGAGTGGTGCTGGGCTTAGGATTACGGGAGGCTCGATAAGATGTACAGTCTAGATATTAATTTTCTTAATGACCGACCGGAATACCGACCGGAAGGCGCACGACAAAAGACACGCGTGGTGTCCACAGACAGTAAGCAACCGCTGTTTATTGGTGCTGCGGTGGCTGTGGGGCTGCTGGCGATGGCGGTTGGATCGCTGCTATTTTTGCAGGCGCAGAATGCGAATTTGGAACAGCGGCAATCGGAACTCGATAGTCAGCTTGGTGATTTAACGGCTAAGCAGAAACAAATTGCTGACATCAACACCCAAACAAAGCAGATCAAGGACGAAACAGGCGCGCTGGCAAGCGTGTTTAACCTGGTCAAGCCCTGGTCTGCCATGATGCAAGAAGTGCGCGATCGCATTCCTCCTGGCGTGCAGATTTTGACGATTACACAGTCAACTCCGAGCAACCAGCCGACACCACAGCCGTCTCCTAGTCCGGGTGCCGCAGTGCCAACGGTCACCCCACCCGCTTCAGTGCTGCAAATTACGGGGATTGCCAACTCGTTTAATGATGTCAATGATTTCTTGCTGGTGCTGCAAAAATCCAACTTTCTCAAAGCTGAGAACACCAAGTTAATGAAGGCGACTTTGCAAAAAGAAGCCGTCAAAATCGAGCCAGCGAAGCTGCAAAATGCTCAACAGCAATCGCTGACTGCTGATCAACTGCCCCAATTGCCCAGGCAAGTGGAATTTCAAATTGAAACGGCGTTAAGCGACGTGCCTGCCTCTGATCTGCTGCGTGAACTCGATCGCAAAGGTGCTGTTGGGCTAGTCACGCGCATTGAAGATCTGCAACGTAAGGGAGTGATTCAACCATGACCGCTGGCGGTGACTTTATTCCCAACGATCCAAACCTGGAAGCTGAACCAAGCTATCCGGTTGTTTTTGGTATTGCGCTCACTCCCACTATTCTCGGCATTTTGCTGGCAGTGGGTGGCATCGCACTTGCGGCTTACCTGTTCTTGAGCTTGGTGCAGCCAGCACTGGAGAAATACAATGATTTGAGGCAGAAGGTACAAGACAAAGAGGCGCAAGTACAGCAGGCAGCGGTGATTGCGAAGCAGATTGCTGACGCGAACGCCAACCTTGAGGCGGCTAAAAAACAGCGCACTGAAGTCTTAAATCTCTTCTCCAATGAATCGACCCTCAACACCCTGCTTTTAGATTTAAACCGCCAGATTGAGACGCGCAATGCAGGCGTTGCCAAGCTAGAGCAAGATCGGTTGGCAGCTTGCCCTGCCTGGGTTCGTAACAACGTGGAGGAGTTGCGTAAAGGTGGCGTTGAGGTCGCACGGAGAGCGGCGTTGAAAGATTTCACGCCGGATGCCAAAGCGTCTGGTGTCATTACGGATAGTGCTTACGGTTCGCTTGTGAACAACAAGCTGAAGCGTCAGGTTGCCACAGTTAACCTTGAGGGCAACGTCAATCAAACGCAGGCAATCTTCCGCAACATTGAACGGCTACAGCCGTTTCTTGTGTTTAAGGACGTGAAGATCGTTGTAGGGGATGGCACTCAAGCCGCTACCAGCGTTAACCGCCTGTTTGAAGTGCGCGGCAATACAGTTCAGTTTTTAACCAACTGCCAGCCCGAACCCAAACTGACCACGACGTTTAGGCTCGAAGCCCTATCGCCACTCACGCCTCAAGAGACTGTTAAAGTCGCTCCAGCCCCAGCGAAGTAGTAGTGTGACGAACCAAAGGGCACCCAAGGTTATGTTCGTGCCGTGCCTCTGAACCCAGCCTTTGTGCAAGTAATCTAACGATTTGAGTGAGGAAGAACCGTGAAACAGTCTCTAGGATTCAATGGCATTGTGCTGGGTGGGGTAGCCGCACTCATGGCAATTCAACCCGCTCTGGCGGCACCGATTCAGGTGACAGGTGTGCAGCTTAACCAGACATCTTCAGGCGTTGATGTTGTGCTGCAAACGCAGTCGGGCGGTCGCCCTCAGGTGTTTGCTGTGAACCGCAGCAATAGCTGGACGGCTGACCTTCCCAGCAGTCAGCTCCGGTTGCCGGACGGGAAGAATTTTCGCAAAGAGAATCCGGCTCCGGGCATTGCGCTAGTGATGGTTGCGCCCCTCAGTGCGACCAGTGTGCGGGTGACGGTGGTGGGCAAGGCGGGTGCCCCAGTTGGTCAAGTGGTTCGACCTGACCAGGGCGGGGTGAAGCTGAGCGTGAGTCCATTTGGAACGAAGCAAGCTGCGACTCCAACGACTCCGGTGTCTTTCCAGGCCCCAGCCCGATCGCTATCTGTTTTAGCCCAACCCGCAGCACCCAGAGTCGCGCCGATCGCGGTACCGCTTCCAGAAAGGTCGTTGAAGCTGGCTCAAACACCACAGCCTGCGGTCAGCCCATCGCCTGCCCCAATCAGTCCGGCACCCGTTAGTCCGACGACACCTGCAAGACCAACCGCTGTCCCCACGAATCAAACGTCTCCTCTGCTGCCAAACCCGGAGATTCAGATTCAGGGACCAGGAGTGGTTCCACCTGGCGTACAGACCGTCTCTCCACGTGCTGTACCGCCTCCAGCCGGAGATATCGCGACGGCTCAAGTGGATGCAACTGGAACGACGATCGATCTGGGTTCGGCAGAGCGTGTTCCCCGCCTTGTCTTGCGGGATGCTCCAGCGCGAGAAGTGCTGGGATTGTTGGCGCGATCGGCGGGTCTTAACCTTGCCTTTGTTAGCGATCTCTTAGCTCAAGGGGCATCAGGGCAGGCAGGACAGCCAGGACAAGCGGGACAGGCGGGACAGACTGCTGGCAGCGATGGACCCAGAGTGACGCTCGACATTGAAAACGAGCCTGTGCAGAACGTGTTTAACTATGTGTTGCAAATTACAGGCTTAGAAGCAAACCGGGTGGGTCGTACGGTCTTCATTGGACCAAAACTGCCTAATTCGGCGCGTAATCTGGTGGTGCGGAGTGTGCGCCTCAATCAGGCATCGATTACCAGTGCGATCAATTTTCTGGTGACGCTGGGTGCCGAAAGTGCGGTGAGCCGCGATCGCCTGGTGACAAACGCAGTGGCGACACCCGTTGGCACCCTGGCAGGCGGCGGTGGCTCAGCCATTACGCAGACGCAGACCGCCACCGAATCCCGGATTGAAAACCAGCGAGTGAACTATATAGACTCCACGCCCTTACTACGCGGTCTGCAAATCTCTGGGGATGAGCGCACGAACCAGGTGACGCTTGTGGGTGAACCGAAAAAAGTCGGCATTGCGATCGCCCAGCTAGCTCAGCTTGACATTCGCCGTCGTCAAGTGACTGTAAACGTCCGCGTCGTTGACGTTGATTTGAGCAGTATTGACCAGTTCTCTGCCAACTCATCCTTTGGGATTGTGGATAACACGCGCGCGGTGCTGGATGCGGGCACCGCCGTGATTAACTTTGGGCGGACTGGTCCTGCTAACACTGGGCTTGGTAATGGCCTCAGCACGATCGGCTCGGCATTAGGTGCTGGTGTTAGCACTGGTTTCGGCTTTGCGAAGAACTTTCTCCTTCAGCTACAGGCATCGATTACTAGCGGGAATGCCAAAATTCTGACCGATCCGACGCTGCTGGTGCAGGAGGGGCAAACGGCAACCGTTAACGTAACTCAGGAAGTGGTGACAAACCTGACTCAGCAAACGACCGCATCGACCAACTCAACCCAAACGACCATCACAGTTGAAAAAGGACGAGCGGGCTTGATTCTTCCCATTAAGGTCGATCGCATTGACGACAACGGCTTTATTTCGCTGTCGATCGCGCCA
>JACMKO010000042.1 GCA_014380065.1 Leptolyngbya sp. ES-bin-22
TGGATCTGTGAGAAAGAGGGTCGCAACCGTGAGGAATACATTACCGGTGGCGACGCGGGGGTTTCGTTCCTGTCGAGGGTAAATTGTGTCAACGAGATGCAGGTTACTGTGATCTCCAACACCACTAACGGAGCATGGTCAATGTTGGAAGACATTGATACCCTCTTGAAGGGAGAAAGCGTGCGGTGATGGAAGATTACCTAAGGTAGTCTCCCGTATATTGGAAATGACAAAGCCTTCGATACTAAATAAAAGCAAGACCGTTGAGATTCAATCATGTGGGGCGGTCTAATAATTCAAAGGCAACGGATGGTAGAGAGCTGCTAGTGGATTGCCGAGGTTTTTTGCCACCGCTGATTTGAGCCGTTATGAGTACGATCGCCAAACTCGTAAATTAATTTGAAGCTATAAAAGCCAGTATCATCTTTCACTCACTCTCTTGACTACTCTCGCGATGTCAGCGATCGGTTCTACTTTCTATGCAACCTGTCAGTTGATTAAACACTGCCTCCTGTGGTTTGTTAAGATTAAGCGCACAGGCGGCATTCTGTGGGGAACAAGCGTAAGCGATCGCCTTATATCGGGAGTTGAGGGGTGGCGAATAGTCTGCTTGTGGATACCTCTAGTTGGGCAAGTCTCTTTGTTGGATGTCTTTAACGGATTGCTCCTCTTTTCTCATCATGGAGCAGGTAGGTTTGCAGGAAGCATTAATGACCGATCGCCACTTTGAGCAGGCTGGCTTTATAGCTCTTTTACGATGATTGCCTTGCGGACAGGAGCGATCATCTTTGCTATGAGCAAGCATTATGCCGCACCGATCGCCTATGGTCGTAGAGTGATTGACGCAAAGGAGATCGAAACGTGAAGAGCCAACAGGCACAGACTTGGGGAACGACGGCTTTACTGGTCATCGTTGGCATCGTGGCATTGTTGTCGCTGAATGCCTTTGTCATCATCAATCCAGGTGAGGCTGGAGTCATCAGCATTCTGGGTAAAGCGCGGGATGGGGAACTGCTGGAAGGCATTCATGTGAAGCCGCCCTTTGTTTCCAGGGTCGATATTTATGATTTGACCGTGCAGAAGTTTGAAGTGCCTGCCCAAAGTTCTACCAGAGATTTGCAAGACTTGTCTGCCAGTTTTGCAATCAACTTTCGCTTAGATCCCACTCAGGTCGTGAACATTCGACGAACGCAGGGAAGCTTGCAAAACATTGTGTCGAAGATTATTGCACCGCAAACGCAGGAGTCGTTCAAGATTGCTGCTGCCCGTCGCACCATTGAAGAAGCGATTACCAAGCGTGATGAGTTAAAGCAGGATTTTGACATGGCGCTGGGCGATCGCCTGAATAAATACGGCATCATTATTCTTGATACCAGCGTCGTTGATCTGAAATTCTCACCTGAATTTTCCAACGCGGTTGAGGAAAAGCAGATTGCAGAACAGCGTGCCCAACGAGCCGTTTACGTTGCCCAGGAAGCCGAGCAAGAAGCCGAAGCAACGATCAATCGTTCTAAAGGACAGGCAGAAGCCCAACGGTTGCTGCGCGAGACGTTGACATCAGAACTATTGCAGAAGCAGGCGATCGAGAAATGGGACGGCAAGTTTCCTCAAGTGATGGGCGGCAACGGAGCCTTGCCCTTCATCAATCTCGAAACGGCAAAGCTAGGAGCAAAGTAAGGGGAAGCATTCAGTAAGGATCGTGGATTAAATAAAACCGACAAATTGTTCGTAGGTAGGGGCGCACGGCTGTGCGCCCCTACGGAAAACGCCGAGGTGATTAAATTCTTGTTCCTAAGCTTCTTTGATTCATAGGGCATCATTCTGTAAAAGCAATCAGCAGTCAGCTATTACGGCGTTGCTGGATCTGGGTATGAAACGCTAACTTTGCCCTCACCCTCACCCTCTCCCAAAGGGCGAGGGAACAGGAGTTCTGGCTCCCTTCTCCCTGGGGAGAAGGGTATAGCCCTTCGGGCATTCAAGAAAGGGGATGAGGGAAATTCATATCTGTATTCAGCAATGCCGCTATTACCTTTTGGCTAACTGCTGATTGCTCATCGCCAAATCAACCCATGCGAGTTCTCATCTTAGGTGGCACAGGTGACGCGATCGCGTTAGCCGCACAAATCTCAATGCTTGCCAATGTTACAGTCATGACATCGTTGGCTGGACGGACGCTACAGCCAGTTGCACCTGTAGGCAATGTGCGCGTAGGCGGCTTTGGCGGTGCTGATGGGCTGGCT
Organism: Leptolyngbya sp. ES-bin-22; assembly: GCA_014380065.1. Taxonomy (GTDB): domain Bacteria; phylum Cyanobacteriota; class Cyanobacteriia; order Leptolyngbyales; family Leptolyngbyaceae; genus Stenomitos. The sequence goes on from JACMKO010000042.1 coordinate 2,241, forward strand.
GCTTATCTGCGAGAACACGGCATTGATGTCTTGATTGACGCGACTCATCCCTTCGCCGCGCAAATGTCCTGGAATGCTGCCGCTGCCGCTACGACGATCGACATTCTTCATCTCATGCTAGTGCGTCCTGAGTGGAAAAAAGTGACGGACGATCGCTGGCTTGAAGTCGAGAGCGTTGAAGCGGCTGCTCAAGCGATACCGATGGCTGCCAAACGGGTTTTTCTCACGATCGGCAGACAGCAGCTTGCACCGTTTGCGCCGTTAACTGAGTGCTGGTTTCTGATGCGATCGATTGACCCGCCCGCCTCTGATCTACCGCTGCCAAAGGGGAAACTGCTGCTCGATCGCGGTCCCTTCACGCTGGATAGCGAGCGGGAACTGCTGAAAAAATATGAGATTGAAGCGATCGTCAGCAAGAACAGCGGAGGGGACGCGACCTACGCCAAGATCATTGCAGCGAGGGAGTTAGGGATGTCGATCGTGATGGTGCAGCGTCCTGCTATGCCACCAGGAGCGCGCGCCTCAGATGTTGACAGTGCAGTGCAGTGGCTCAAGCAGCGACTCTAAAATCTGTAGGGACGTTCTATGGAACGTCCCTACTACTTATTTGAGGACTGCTGATTGTGCTTGCAAAAGCGTTTGGATTGCTTTTTCAATGTCTTCTGGTTTGGTCAACGAAGAATAGCGCTTAACCACATTTCCAGCACGATCGACCAGAAACTTCGTGAAGTTCCATTTGACGGCTTCAGTGCCAAAAATGCCTGGGGCTGCTTTTGTCAGATATTTGTAGAGCGGGTGGGCATTTTGCCCATTCACGTCAATTTTTTGGAAGAGGGGAAACGTGACGCCAAAGCTCATTTCGCAAAATGACTGAATCTCGCTGGTGCTACCCGGTTCTTGCTGCCCAAACTGGTTACAGGGAAAGCCTAAAATGACTAGCCCCTGGTCTGCATACTTGTCATACAAAGCTTGCAGTCCCTTGTACTGCGGTGTAAAACCGCACTGGCTGGCAGTATTCACAATCAGCAGCACCTGATCTCGATAGGTGTTTAAACTAACAGGCTGACTATCGATGCTGGTGACGGTGAAGTCGTAGAGGGAGTGGGGCATTGAGGCTGTCATAACGATCGATGCTTAGCAAAACTAAACAATAACTTCACAGTGATTTTACCACTGTCCATTGCGTGATCGGCGCAAGCGATCGCCAGCCCAAAAACCGTCCAACGGGTTCGGCTCGTTGAATGGCAATACGGGTAAACGTGCCACCTACCTTGTCATGCCACTGAAAGAGCAGGCGTTCTCCCTCGATCGTGACCACATTGGCAACCAACCGTCCGCCTGGTTTCAGCGCTGCCCAACACGCATCCATTACGCCCTCTGTCGTCACGCCGCCCCCAATAA
>JACMKO010000436.1 GCA_014380065.1 Leptolyngbya sp. ES-bin-22
CCTTCTGATTCCTGCATGTTCAGCCCAAATTTGCACGACTTCGATCGCTGGATTCGATTAACTACCCGCGAAACAATGCTTATCAGGATTGTGTTCCTATCGCTCGTGTTAGCTGTCGTCACTGGCTGCGACCGATCGTCCACTTCACCGCCAGCAACCAACTCAACTCGAAGCACGAGCTTTAACGCGCCTCAAACGACGATCGCGCCAACAGCGAAAGCTCAGCGCTTAGAACCCGGTGTAACACCAGCGGTACGAGGGTTCAACGATGGTTATGGAGACGCGACTGTACCCGATCCGCGCAATCCCGATCGGTGGCTCCCAGAGTTAGGCTTTACAGCCGCCGACCAGCAAATCTACCGACAAGAATATAATCGTGGCTACGATTCAGTGACCCCAGTTTCGCCTACGCCCACACTCACACCCATACCGACACCCACAGGATCGATCACACCTGCGCGTCGAGCGGAGCTAGAGCAGCGCGGTTATCAAGAGGGCTATGAAGATGCTCAGGCAAAACAGGCATCCAACCCCGAAAGAGGCATTTTCATCTTAGGGCTGACTGATCTTACGGAGAAACAGATCTACACCGCTGCCTATAATACGGGTTATCGGCAAACGTCGCGTCCGCCAACCATTACACCTGAACGACGCTCTCAACTGAGGCAACAAGGCTACCAAGAGGGCTATGCCGAGGCTCAAGCAAATGCTCCACAAGATGCTAGCAGGGGCGCTGGCTTCGCGGGTTTGGTCAATGCGGCTGAGCAGCAGGCTTACACGAATGGCTACAACAGTGGCTATCAAGCTAGTCAACAGCCCCTTCCAAATGTGCTGTGGTGAGCGTGGATCGACCTCTAGCAGTAAGCAATTGACGTTAACACGCAACCGTCTCGTCGCCCCATTTCTCGTTCAAAGCGGGCGAAACGGTATGATCGCAGATGACTTCGTGAGTGTGCTCCTATGAATGAAACGATTTCGTCTTTGGATGCGTGGAATCAACGATTGAAGGCGGCGGTGCTATTGGGTGGACGGGTGATTTATCATCTGCTGACAGGCAAAATCGATCGCCGCAACACGATCGAGCAAATGAAAATAGTGGGTCCCGAATCGCTCTCGATCGTGTTAATCACGGCTGCCTTCATTGGCATGGTGTTCACGATTCAAGTATCACGAGAATTTCTGCGGTTAGGAGCGGGTTCAGCAGTGGGTGGCATTTTGGCGATCGCCCTCTCGCGTGAGCTGTCGCCCATTCTCACGGCTGTTGTTGTTGCTGGACGCGTCGGTTCTGCCTTTGCCGCTGAGCTAGGCACTATGCGCGTTTCTGAGCAAATCGATGCCCTCTATGTGTTGAAAACTGATCCGGTCGATTATCTGGTAGTTCCTCGCGTGGTCGCTTGCATTCTGATGCTGCCAGGATTAGCCATTCTCTCTTTTTTTACAGGCATGGCTGGTGGGCTGCTGATTGCTAACCAGATGTACGACATGCCCGTCAGCGTCTTTCTGTCCTCTGCTCACGATCTCGTGTCCGTTTGGGATATTTGCGCGGGTCCGATTAAGAGTGTCATTTTTGGGGCACTGATCGCGATTATTGGCTGTAGCTGGGGTTTAACGACCAGCGGTGGTGCAAAGGGCGTTGGGCAATCGACTACAACCTCTGTGGTTACAAGCATCCTCGCGATTATCATTTCCGACTTCTTTCTCTCATGGATTATGTTTACAGGCGCTAGTGATGCCGGATTGGGCGGGTTTTAAGGCTGCTGTTCACGCGCCTTGAAACAGTAGGTAGGGCATCAACGCAGTCACTCATTGCAGCCTCAAATGTTGTTTGAGCGATCGCCGCATCACATCGACTGAAACAGGTTGCTGTAGCCAGATTTCTAACGCAGCGGCACCTTGCTGCACGAGCATTTCCAGACCGTCGATCGCGATCGCGCCTCGATCCCTTGCCTGCTGCAAGAACATAGTGGGGCTGGGGTTGTAAATCAGATCATAGGCAATGACATTGGGCGCAAGGTGATCAGCATCTTGCGCACTGAGTGGCGATCGCTCTATATGAGGTGACATGCCGATCGGGGTTGTATTCACCAGCAAATCAGCATGGGGTAAAAGGTTCGGCAAATTTGCCCAGGTATGAATTTGTACGTTGGCAGCCAGCGATGCCATCCAACTATGCAAAAAGTGCTCTAATTTTTGAGCATCTCGCCCGACGACTTGAATGGCAGCACAACCTAGTTGAATACATCCAGCGACAACGGCTCTTGCCGCACCGCCATTGCCCAGAACGACAGCGGTGGTCTGGCTCCAATCGCGCTTCAACGCACTGAGTGGATGCAGAAAGCCTGAAACATCAGTATTGGTAGCACTCCAGCCATTTTCTGTCCGCCAGACTGTGTTGACTGCACCAATTGTCTGACCGATCGACGAGATCTCCGTCAGCAACGGCAGAATGGCTTGCTTGTGAGGAATGGTGATGTTAAAGCCGTGCAAATCAATCGCTGCAAAGCCGTCGATCGCTTGCTTCAGGAGTGCTGGTTCGACCAAAAACGGCAAATAGACGTAGTCCAATCCCAAATGAGCGATCGCGGCATTGTGCATGATCGGTGACAGAGAGTGGGCGATCGGAGAGCCGATGACACCGAGCAGTTTGGTTTTGCCAGTAATCACGAAGAGGGGGAGTGGGGAGTCGGGAGTGGGGAGTCGGGCAATTACTCTAGGACGATGGATTCTGTGGTGGGTTCAGCGTTTGCTGCTTCAGTGGTAGCTACAAGCGGCTCTGGGGTGGGGCGGACACGGCGAATGGGTAAGTTGGCGATGAGAGCAGTGGTGCGATCGCTGTTTTCGAGCGCAAATTCCATGCCTTCGGTATCAAGCTCTACGTAGCGAGAGACCACTTCAAGAATTTCTCGTCGCATCGCTTCCAAAGCCTGGGGCGGAATGTCAGTACGATCGTGCGCCAGCACCAGCCTGAGGCGATCTTTCACTTGGCTGCGGCTGTTGTCACCGGGTCGAGCAAACAGGCGTTCGAGAAGTTCAATCAACATGGAAGATGAGGAGTGAGGGGTGAGGAGTAAGGAGTGAGAGAGTGAGAAAGTTTTGAGTGAAGAGTTTGAGTTTTGCCGACTCCCCATTCCCGACTCCCGACTCCCTCTCCTTCAAAAAAGCTTCTTGTTAAGAACCTTGCGGATCTTGGTGAAGAAACCGTCGTTATTAACATTCAAATCGAGAAACTCGACCTTTTCGCCTTCGAGTCGGCGGGCAATGTTGTCGAAGGCACTACCCGCAAGGGACGGGGTTTCTGACAGCACGAGGGGTTCACCTTTGTTGGTGGAGACAATCACCCGCTCATCGTCAGGCACAACGCCAATGAGCGGAATTGCTAGGATTTCCTGCACGTCCTCAACTGACATCATGTCGTTTGCCTGCACCATCGCTGGGCGGATGCGGTTAACGACGAGCTGAATCTTTTTAATGTTGTTCGCTTCCAGCAGACCAACGACGCGATCGGCATCCCGTACGGCTGCAATTTCAGGCGTTGTGACAATGACGGCTTCTTTGGCAGCGGCGATCGCATTTTGAAAGCCCATTTCAATGCCTGCGGGACAATCGACAAACACATACTCGTAGGTTTGCGCCAATGCCATGACCAGTTGCTTCATCTGATCAGGATTAACCGCATCCTTCGTGCGATTTTGCGCTGCTGGTAGCAAGACTAAATTTGGTTGACGCTTATCTTTCACCAGGGCTTGCTCCAAGCGGCACTGCCCTGACAGCACATCAACGGCGGTGTAGACAACGCGGTTTTCTAAGCCCAGCAGCAGATCCAGGTTGCGAAGACCAAAATCGGCATCCACCACGGCAACCTTACGACCGCGCCGCGCCAACGTCATACTTAGATTGGCAGTGGTAGTGGTTTTGCCCACTCCTCCTTTGCCAGAGGTGACAACAATAATGCGACTCATGGACTAGGCAGCAAATAACGACAGGGACAACGAATGGAATGCTAGAGACTTTTGAGGAGACACGTAAACCGTCAATTTTTACGCTCTAGATTGTTCACTTTAGACGAATATGACGTTGGTGACTTGTTTAGCTGCAATGCTAGGCGCTAAAGCGCGGTATTTAATGTCTAAACCGCTTCATTTCAGGTGCTTTAACTATACCGAAACTGATTATTCTTATACTCTGTATGAGGCGTTTCGATCG
>JACMKO010000437.1 GCA_014380065.1 Leptolyngbya sp. ES-bin-22
CGATTTTGAAGTCCCTGGACGGCTCTATCTAGGAGTCGCGGCTCAAGGGCGCAGCCTCAAAGTGGTTCTGTTGAGAACCTATTTGGCATTGATGGCAACTGCTTACAAGCAGTATATGGAGCAGGGCGGCAAGCGCAACAAAGACAATCCTGCTGACCCTTACATGACCTTGCTGGGATACTTCAACTCCCTGCGCGAACTGGGCGGCAGCCGTCGAATCGTGGAAGATGAGGTCAGTTCTCGACTTACTAAATACGGCGATCGCTTGCGATACGGAGAACTGGTTGGTTACTTCCGCGACCGCAAGATTGACGATGAACCCGAAGAACTCACGTCGCGGGTCAGCACTAATAAAGTTGCGAACACGAAGCGTCGTCTAGCACTCCCCTTCCACGAGAACGAGCGCGTTGATGTCGCGCTTGCCACCAATATGATTTCGGTCGGTCTGGATATCGTGCGATTAGGACTGATGGTGGTATTGGGGCAACCTAAAACAGCGGCTGAATATATCCAAGCCACCAGCCGAGTCGGTCGAGATAGGGAGAAACCGGGTTTAGTCGTGACATTGCTGAACGTCCATCGTCCGCGCGATCGCTCCCACTACGAGCGGTTCCAAAGCTGGCATAACAGTTTCTATCGGGCTGTAGAAGCCACTAGCGTCACGCCATTTTCACCGCGTGCCCTTGATCGAGGATTAGCAGGCGTAGTCGTGGCGCTGGCTCGTCTCAGTATTCCAGAAATGACTGCTGCTTTAGGAGCCTCAAATATTGGCAGCCAACAGAAGGCGATCGATGGAGTGATTGAAACGATCGTCAATCGAGCTGAAGCTCACAGTCCAGACTTAGATGCGACAGCGACGAGCACACTACGACAACAGGTGAGAGCACAGGTGCTGGATTTGATTGATACTTGGAAACAAATTGCCGATCGAGACAAGCGACTGCAATATCAGAAGAAAGAAGCAGATTTAGCGCCTCCCTTATTGCTTGATGCTTTAAATCCAGACACTGATAAAGAACCTTTAGAACGACAGAAATTTAAGGCGTATCGCAGTTTGCGGGAGGTGGAAGCAACCGTCAACCTGTGGGTGCGAGATCCCTACGGAGCCAATGTGGAGGACGAAAGCCATGAGTAAGCAAAAACGTACATCTAAACCCGATGGTGAGTTGCGCCAGAGTCAAGTTTTGACTACCTTTGGTCCTGGCGCAATGGTTGACCTGCCAAAACGCTCTGTCGTGATTTCTGGGCTGACCTATTGGAAGGGCGATCGCCAATTTGTTCGAGAAGATCGTCTGCGCTACAAAGTTGCAAAAAGCTTAGGACTTCCAGATGGACACGACATCCAACTCTACAGCCCACCTCAACCGTCCAGCGATCCTCAGGCAGCCATGACTGGCATTGATGCGTTTGTCTTCCCGACGTGGTTTCTAGCTCAAGTGGACAAAACATTTGAAATCGCGAACAAGGTCTATCGCACTCGCCCGTTGGTTCCCTGGAGTGTTGCGAAAGATAAAGCGAAATTTGAGGGCAAACAAGTTTCGGCAGTGCCCGTTCGCTTTGTCCAAGCCTGCACCAATGGACATCTGAGTGATATCAACTGGTATGCGTTTGCTCACAACGACTTCGAGACAACCTGCCGTAGACCCCTTTGGTTAGATGAAGGTGGTTCTGGAAATGACTTTGAAGAAATCTTTGTGCGCTGCGAATGTGGCAAACGCCGACCGCTTTCCGAAGCAAAACTGAAAGATTCTAAGGTGTTAGGAAAGTGTCAGGGGCATCGCCCTTGGCTGGGTCCACGCGGTCAAGAAAATTGTGTAGGGCATATCGTCAACAGTGCGGGCGATATTGTTGAAACAAACCAACCAGAGTATAGTCGCCTGCTCGTCCGTTCTGCGAGTAATGCCTATTTCACCCAAATCCTCAGCGTCATTTCCATGCCGGATCAAGAAGCTGAACTCAAGAAGGCAGTCGATCGCTTTTATGAGGAGGACTTGCAATATGCCGAGGCTCTGGCAGATATTAAAAAAGAACTCAAAAAGCCTAAATTTGCCGACCTCTCTGGATTTGGAGCCAATACAGTTTGGACAGAGATTAAGCGTCGTAAAAGTGGACTGACGACTCCAGAAAAAAGTATTAAGCAGGTAGAACTAGAGGCTTTACTGGCCTGCCCCGAAGAAATGGGCAAAGAGCTTCCCAGCGGTCAGGATTTCCAGGGTTATGCCCGTCGCCTCGATACACTCGATTCAAAGTGGCGATCGTCCATCGATCGCGTCGTTTTAGTGCATCGTCTGCGCGAAGTCGTGGCGCTGATTGGATTCACTCGATTTGAAGCCGCCATGCCCAATATTGAGGGGGAGATCGATGACTTGGCAATTAATATCCGCAGAGCAGACTTAGACTTTGAGCCAAAGTGGGTGCCGACGATCGAAAACTTGGGTGAAGGGGTCTTCATTAGCTTGAAGAAGTCAGCGATCGAGCAGTGGCTGAAGCACCCGAACGTGAAAGCCCGTGCTGACAAATTAGAACAGGGATTCTACAAGTGGTTAGACACTAGAGGCATCCCCCGCGATAAAGCGCAATTTCCGGGTGCGGCTTACATCATGCTGCATTCGCTTTCTCATTTACTCATTACCGCAGTGTCGCTTGATTGTGGCTATGCATCTAGTGCCATTCGCGAACGGATTTACGCCTTTGACAAGATTGGCTATGGCATCTTGCTGCACACGGGCACCTCTGGTTCAGAAGGAACACTCGGTGGACTTGTTGAGGTGGGAAGGCGCATTGAGTATCATTTGGGCAAAGCGTTAGAGTACGGGCGTTTATGCTCGAATGATCCGGTTTGTGCCCAGCATCAACCCAACGATGAACAGGAAGACCGATTGCTGCATGGGGCAGCCTGTCACGGCTGTCTACTAATTGCTGAAACCTCCTGCGAACGCCGAAATGAGATGCTCGATCGGGCATTGGTGATCAACACAGTGGCAGGACTGGGGGCAGAATTCTTCCCAGATACCCTGCAATGATGTCTCCTTTTCTAAGCCTGAGCCGTCCTGCTTTAAGTGGCTTGGCAGCTGCGCTGGAGATGGAACGGCTCAGTTTTCCGGTTCACCCCTTCTCTTTAGCCAACTACGTTCCAGACGAACTTGGAACCGTAGTGGCGATTGAGCTTAACAAGCTACGTCAGCAGGGAATGAATGCAGCGCACATGGCTTATATGCTGAAACTGCTAGCACAAGAACGGGCAATCTCTCATCAAAAACAAGAGCAGGTTGATTTAGTCTGGACAGGTCCCGAAGCCCCTGGAACTGAGAGTAGAGATACGGCGGTAGTGGTACGGGAGTTGTTTAGCAGTGCCCGTCACAGCGTTCTCATTTCTAGTTTTGCGATCGATCAGGGGGCTAAAGGTCATGAGCTATTTCGCCCATTAATCGATCGAATGAATGCCAACCCTCAACTCAGCGTCCGCATGTTTCTAAACGTCAAGCGGCAGTACAACGATAAAACACCCGCTTCTACCTTGCTGCGGCAATTTGCAGACAACTTCCGCAAACACGTTTGGACAGGACAGCAATTACCAGACGTATTTCATGACCCAAGGGCACTGGAACTGTCTACCCACACAAATGCTTGCCTGCACGCTAAATGCGTAGTAGTAGACGACGAGCGAGTCTTGATTACCTCAGCCAATTTCACAGAAGCGGCTCATCAGCGCAATATTGAGGCAGGGGTCTTAATTTCTAACCAAGTTGCAGCAAGAGCGATTCGCTCTCAGTTTGAGATGTTGGTCACCCAAAAAGTTCTTCAAAAAATACCAGGACTTTAAGCCTTAATTTTGATCAGAGCCTTGATCGCCAGCTCATTTTAGGTCTACATCACGATCAAACTCCTCAATCACAGCAGCCACAGCTTCTATCTCATGCTGCAAATCTTCAATAGAAGGAAGTTGCCTCTTGAATTCATCAGGCAGCGCAGCCGTGGTGCGGTAAGTCGAGACTCCAATCGGTTGGCTCATACCACGAAGGGCATACTCGACGATCGATTTCTTCTTGGATCGACAAAGAATAATGCCGATCGTCGGATTATCGGTAGGACGACGCAATTTATCATCGATAACGTTGACATAGAAGTTAATTTGTCCCGAATACTCAGGCTTAAAGTCAGTTGTCTTTAGCTCGACCGCCACAAAACAACTTAGAGCAAGATGGTAGAAAAGAAGATCGACAAAGAACTCATCTCCCTCAATTTCAAGCCGATATTGACTACCGACAAATGCAAAACCAACCCCCAGCTCTAGCAGAAACTTTTGCATGTGTTCGAGCAGGGCACGTTCTAAATCGCGTTCAAGGATTTTCTCCCGAAAATCAAGAAACTCAAGATTGTATTCTGACTTTAGAAGACTTTGAGCGAGATCGGATTGAGGAGCAGAGAGCGTTTCTTGAAAGTTCGTCAACGCGCTACCCTGACGGCTGTACAAATCGCCCTCAATCTGATGGATGAGAACGTTTCGACTCCAACTATTCTCGATTGTCTTTTGGATGTACCAGATTCGTTGCTCTGGGTTTTTCACCTTGTCTATAAGCGCACAGTTATGCTTCCAGGGAATTTGTCCACCTAGCTGGTGGACAAATTGTTCGTCGGGATAAGCTTCGGCAAAAGCTCTCATGTAAAGAAGATTGGTACGCGAGAATCCAGTTATTTCAGGAAACTCGAGGCGCAGGTCTCTGGCAAGTCGCTCAATCACTTTTGCGCCCCAACCTTCATTCTGTTGACGCTGAAGAATTTCGCGCCCAATTTGCCAATAAAGTAGCACCAACTCCCGGTTGACTGCTAAAGCTGCCTTCACCTGAGTAGAACGAATCCGTTCCTTCAGGTTTCGGAAAAAGTCGTCGTAGTCATCTGGGAAAAGAGAAGTTTGCTTTGGCATAATCGAAGATATTGAGTGAAGGTCGAGATGAACTTTTTAGTTCTCTCCAGTCAGCCGTTCTAGTTCATCTAACAACTTAGTGATGCGATCGCGCTTCTTGCGATCGCCCCAGGCTTCAGGTTTCTGTAACCGTTTGCCAATTTCACTGAGTCGCCCGACAGCAACTTTTTCTGGTGCTGGCTCTGATTCGGGCTTCAGTGTCTTTATTTTCCCCTTGATTTCACTCAAGGATAGATTCTTGGCGATCGCTTGCTGTAGTAACTTGGCTCGCTGCGACTCATCTTTGACACGAGCGATCGCCTGTGCCTTAGTGTACTCTAGCTGTCCTTGACGCAGTACATTCAGCACATCATCTGGCAAATTTAGGAGCGGCAAGCGGCTGGCGCGAAAGCTATCAAGGGTGAATCGACCCACACTATCTATGATTTCCTGGACGATTTTCAATTGGGACAAAACGTTTTGTCCCAATTCTTGACCTCGATGCTTACTGCGATGTGCCTGGTAAAACAGCGAGATCACTGCATTTTTTTCAGCATCTAATGCCAGCCCTAGGAGTTCCAGTACAGCATCCGTTTCCTCAATTGGATTGAGGTCTTCGCGCTGTAAGTTCTCAAGTAGTGCGACCTGAAGTGCCTGTCGATCGTCGAGTTCATGAACTGCGATCGGAATATCAGATAGCCCTACCTCCTGAGCTGCCCGTAAGCGTCGTTCTCCGGCTACCAGTTCATATTCGCCGTTGTCTAAGGGACGCACTAGCAGCGGCTCCAAAATTCCATGCTCTTTGACTGACTGAACGAGTTGATTTAACTTGTCAGGATCAAAAAACCGACGGGGTTGCTTGGCAGGTAGGTGAATTGTTTCGATCGCTGTCGTCTGAGCAGACTGAGTGGGCGTAGCCGAAGCCTCTCGATTGAGAATGGCTGCAACGTTGCGAAGTTCTGGTTTTGGAGCACGTTTACGAGTAACCACTACAAAGACTCCAAGGACTGCGAAATGGTATTGAGAGTTGCTAATGCTGGGTGCTTGGGATCATACAGTCCTAGGGGAAGGTGCTGCATCGAAGCATCCGCAAACGCAACAGCACGCGGAATCGGTGGAAACACCGGAGCTACACCTGCAAATTGTTCAGTCACGGCCTCCAAAATCTCTCTGCTTTGCGCGGTGCGATCGTGCAAATTAGGAATCACGCCCGCGATTTTCAAGTCTGATGCTATTCCCTCCTGCTGAAGCTCGTCAATTGTGCCCAGTAGCAAATCTAACCCGACAAAACTTTTGTACTGTGTCTGCATCGGAATCAGGATATGGGTTGAGGCAACCAGGGAAAGAATGCTGAGTACTCCCAATGTGGGCGGACAATCGATTAGCACAAAGTCATAGTGGGATGCAATTGGAGCCAGCGCCTTCTTCAATCGAGTTTCCTTGGCGATCGCGGTTGCTAGCTTCACGTCTGCTGCACTCAGGGTCAAATTGCTGGGCACCAAATCCATTTGATGGATCTGCTCAAGGATTGGGAGGGGAGCGCGATCGAGAATGCTTTGAGCCACTGTGTCTTCAAGCTCATGAGGTTGTAATCCCATGAAGACAGACAGCGAGGATTGCGGGTCCATATCTATCAG
>JACMKO010000438.1 GCA_014380065.1 Leptolyngbya sp. ES-bin-22
AAGGTGAAAGATTCATCCTTTACAGGTGGGGAGTGGGGCATAGGGTTTAATTTGGGTGGCTCGCGATCGGGTTACTCCTTTAATCTTTTTGCAGAGAAGCTTTCCCAAAAGCTTCTGTCCTCACTCATTAATTTTTTCTCGAAAGCTAATGAGCCAGCGATCGCTGGCTAGGCAAGCAAACTGTTTTCTGGCTCCACGCTCAAGACTCTGACTCAAACTTGATTCGAGTTATTCTTTGCTGAGCCTTTATTGCTACTTTATAGAAGGTTGACAAACACATCACACTGCTAAATAGTTTTATGCTTACGCTTAATTCAACGAGCTATTCAACGGCATTTTTACCTAGATTTTTCAGCATTTCTGCTTGTAAAAATCTGTATTTTTGTATACTTTCCAACTCGGAGAACCTTGTGAATGCTAGAAATTCCTGCCAAGCAAGCTCAGTCTCATCGAGCGAGCGGTTTGCCCCTTGGTACTGATCCAAAGCGGTCTCGACGGCATCGTTTCTTGCTAACGCTCGCGTTGGTTTCTTTAGGCGCTACAGCAGTAGTTCTTGGGCTCTCTTCGATTGGTTACCGCTTAACGCATTTAACCATTGATGGCGGCATCATTAATGGTCGGACAGTGCGCTTACAATCGCCGATCGACGGCACCATCAAGGCGTTCTATGCGCAGCCGGGAGTGGTTGTCAAACAAGGGCAAGTGCTTGTTCGTATAGCTCCAACGCCTCAAGAAGAGCAGTACGCTTTACAGCTTCAAGGTGAGCTCAGTTCTATTGCCACACAGTTGGCTGCTAGTCAGCAATCGCTAATTTTACTGCAACAGCAATTAAGAAGTTTAGAAAGGCAGGACAAATCGATTCAGGGAGCCAATATTGAGCTGGCAAGCAATGATATTCGTCGTTACCAGGCAGCAGTTGATGAAGCGAATGCTAAAGCCCGCTCTGCGCGTTCAGACTATCAACGCAATCGTCAACTGATGACCGAAGGCGCTATTACCCAACAAAAGGTTGACCAATTAAACGCTGTTTGGCAGTCAACTGAAGCTGAGGTTAAACAAGCACAGGCTGTTTTAGACTCTGCTAAAACGTCTCATACGGTATTGCAAGAGGGGACTGCCCTTAAAGCATCAGATAGCTTATTGAATCAGCGAGTCAATCTGACACAGGCAATTCAAGCTCAATTAATGCTGTCTAAAACGTTAGAAGCTCAGCTAGTCAGTAAGAAAAGCCTCTTTGCTCAAGCTCAATCTGTTTACGCCGCTCGAAATGATCTTGCAGTGACAGCTCCTTTTAATGGAGTGATTTATCGCACCGAGCAAGAGCAGGGTGAACAGGTCAACCGTCCGACCAATCTCTTGACAATGCTGGATTGCAACGACCTTTGGGTTGAGACGCTGGTGGGCGTAGAGCAGGCAAACCGCATCGATCGCCAGCAACCCGTGCGGGTTCAACTGGTGGGTGATCCAAAGACCTTAGTGGGAGACGTTGATCTCATTGAATCCGTTAGCAGCATTGAAACGATTAAACAACAAACGCAGGCAATTACGCCAGCGACCCCTGCTGGTCTTGTCGATCAACCGCTGGTGCGAGTCACGGTCAAAATTCCACCTTCAACCCAGCAGGCACAAGCTCATCGCTTTTGCGGAGTCGGTCAGTCTGCAACCCTAACCTTCGGTACTCGTTAGATAGGGTTGCGTTGATGTCTGTGCTCCTGGTGTAAAGAGGGACGATCGATAGATCGGAGCCGCTCTGGCAATGACAGACTTGAAGCACCAAAGGGCTGACCCTCATCCCCTAACCCCTTCTCTCATGCAGGAGAAAGGGAACCGTTCAAAGTCCCTCTCTCGCTCTGGGAGAGGGCTTAAAGCCTACTCTTCGAGAAGCAAACTACGCCATACAAGAGAAGGGTGAGGGCAAGTAATGGTGAAGCAAGTAGATGAATACCACTCATTTTGTGTTTTTAACTGCGAGAGTGACGTTTTATGCCTACAGCTACCGCTTCTTCTCCTCAAAAAACGTTAAGTTCTCAGCTTAATTGGTTAGCGTGTCTAGCTATTACTGGCATTGGCTTTGCCTCGCTGTATCTAGCTCACAGTTCAAAGCACATTGCTGTTTGGGATGTCTTTGCACTTATTAGCCTTGGTGTTGTGGGTACCTGGCGCTGGAGTCTTTTCCTGCTGCGCGGTGTTCGCTCTCGAATCTACTTAAATTGGACGTTTCCACGCTGGCGTTGCCGAGCAAATGCTTTAGCTGTGGAGCAGTTGCCTCCCGTTTGCCTACTCGTTCCAACCTATCAGGAGAAGACTTGGATTACGGAGCGAGTCTTTCGAGCGATCGCTCAAGAAGCCAAAACGCTGGCTCAACCGATCACCCTGCTAGTCAACAGCAGTAGTGATGAAGAAAATGGTTATATTCGTCACGTGCTGGAGTCTGAAGATCCGAACTTAGACTCCATTTACCTGATTCAGATGGTGCAACAAGATGGCAAACGTCAGGCAATGGCGGCTGGGTTACAAGAGCTGGCTCGCCATCATCTTCCCTCAGAGACCATTATTGCCTTGATGGATGGCGATTCGGAGTTGAGTCCGGGCACGCTGCGTCAGTGTCTGCCGTTCTTTCGCTTGTTTCCTCGCTTGGGAGCGTTAACAACTGATGAACTGCCAGTTGTGCAAGGGTCTTACCTCTTTTCTGAATGGTTCCACATGCGGTTTGCCCAGCGGCACCAACAAATGTGTTCAGATTCCCTCTCCCGTAAAGTGATGTGTCTCACAGGACGCTTTTCACTGTTTCGGGCAGAGGCAGCGCTGCAGCCCTCGTTTGCTGATCAGTTAGAGAACGATAACCTGGATGACTGGTTGTGGGGTCGCTTTAAGTTTCTCTCTGGCGATGATAAAAGTACCTGGTTTTGGCTGTTACGGCATGGCTACGACATGCTCTACATTCCCGATGCGCTGGTTTACTCGATCGAGACTCTGTCCGGGTCAGTGGTCGATCGAGCGTATGAAAATATGCGGCGCTGGTATGGCAATATGCTCCGCAACAACAGCCGAGCCATGGCGCTTGGACCCACAGTAACGGGTTACTACCTCTGGTATGGCTTGCTGGATCAACGCATTAGCATTTGGACATCCCTCATTAGCCCAAGCTGCCTCATGCTTTCCCTACTTCAAGGTCATTTCATTGCGGCTAGCATTATTGCTTCGTGGATTCTGTTTAGCCGCTCTTTCATGCTGCTCTTCATTTTTCAGGGTAGATCCTCTGATCCAAAACCCATTCATTTACCGATTCTGCTAGTAACGCAATGGAGTTCATCGCTGGTCAAGATTTGGACTCAGATGAACTTAGCCCAACAGAAATGGGCAAACCGGGGCAACCAAAGTCTTTCTGCTGAAGGGACTGGCAAAAGACGCCTCGCGAAACTTGGGATTTCTCGCTTTTTGCTGGTTAGCCAAGTGATTAGTTTTGCCATCTTTCTTCTCTGGTTGAACGGAGTCATCAACCCCTTGTGGGACTTAGAGGGATTGCACCTGAAGTATACTGCCGCTCAACAACCAGCTGTACAGGAAGTTGAGGCTATTGATCAGGGCATTGTACCGGGTGATGGCAAAGATGATGCAGCCGCTCTACAGGCATTAATCGATCGACAGCCTCTCAACGAAACGATGCAAATTAATCTTCCCATTGGTGAAATTGATCTGTTCAAGCCAATTAGAATCGATCGCAGCCACATCCGCTTGAAGGGACAGGGTGTGGATCGAACGATCCTGCAAGCTCAATTTAATCCCACGGCTGCCGCTGCCGTGCTAGTAGTTGCAGCACCCGCGATCGGTCAAAGCAATCTGGTCGCGGGTGCATCATCGGCAGCTAAAGAGGTACAAGCGCCGCTTCAAGACGTGAAAATTAGTGGGTTTACACTGCGCTACAGTCCCTCTAGCCCACGTGTTGCCAAACAGTCAATCAATGGTTTGGTCTTAGACAATGTGGTTCAAGCAACCGTCAGCAACCTGCATTTAGAGCAGGGCATTCGCTATCCTTTCGTGTTGAAGCGATCGCGGGATGTGACGACTCAATATGTAACGGCAGAAATGAGCGTTGACCAGAGTAAAATTGTCATGTATGAGGTCACCAATGGTCAACGCGATCGCAGTACCACCATTGCAAAATAAGCCCTCAGCACCGTTCAAATGCAAACTCTTTTGTCCATCTATTCCTCTATATAGGTCATGAAATATAGCATTTTGCAGGCTTGTCTGTGGCTCTTGGCGTTGCTCAATTTGACCCCGGTTGTCAGCGGCTGTAGCCCGCTAAATTCCATCGCAGCCACGGAGAATGTTGATCCGTCGCCAAGTTTAGAATCTCATGACTTGTCCACAGCCAGCGCTCGTTCTGTTGCGGCAAAACGCTTGTGGTCGGGGGATCTTTCTGGCTTTGATTGGCGATCACAATGGTACCTGCTTAAGCAGAGTTCCTGGGGTTGGGAGAATGTGACTATTATTGACGATCCTGAATTCTCACACGTTTTAAGGGTTCGCTACCCAGCAGGATCTGCTAGCCCAACAGTTCATCGTGAAACGGGTGCACCTCTGGGTGGAGCCCAATTCTATGCAAGCCTGAATTTACCACCACAAGACTCTTTGCGTTTGAGCTACTATGTCCGCTTCTCTGAAGGTTTTGACTTTGTTAAAGGTGGAAAATTGCCAGGACTCTTTGGCGGCACTGCAACCAGTGGCGGAGACAATCCCGATGGCGCAAACGGCTTTTCTACCCGGTTCATGTGGCGCAGAGAGGGGCAGGGTGAGGTTTATGCCTATTTACCAAACAGCACTAATTACGGCACCTCGATCGGTCGCGGCAATTGGCACTTTATACCCGGTACCTGGCACCATCTAGAACAACAGGTTGACCTGAACCATCCTGAAAAGGGCGACGGGCGCGTGCAAGTTTGGCTAGATGGGAAAAAAGTATTAGATCAAAGCAGACTTCAATTTCGGACGACTGAAACGCTAAAAATTGAAGGTATTTTCTTCTCCACTTTCTTTGGCGGCAACGATTCATCCTGGGCAACGCCCAAAGATATCACTGTTGATTTCGCCAATTTCTCCGTTGAGCAATAGCATTTTGGGGTATGACATCGTTCCTGGCCATGGCGTACCACATCGGCTAGAACCCCTGCTAGGAATCAATTCCAGCAATTAATTTTCCACCAAAATGAGCGGTCTGACGACAT
>JACMKO010000439.1 GCA_014380065.1 Leptolyngbya sp. ES-bin-22
AAAATCGGAACGTTCATCGTCTGGATCAGAGTAAAAACTTTCGGGACACGGATCAGCACGACAGTCGTAAACGAAAAACTGGTAATGATCTGCAAAAATTCTAAACTCTTTGAGCAAGCGCATTGTTGTAATATACTAAGGCGCAAAGTCTAGAGTCAACAGCTACTAATGATTGGCTGCTAGAGATTGCCTTTTACCTAACCACACATAGGGAACTACAGCTTCACATTCTTCAAGTTACTGCGTGGATCAAAGCTGCGAATCGATCGGATTTTTTCGTAGTACTCGCGTTCGGTGGCGTTGATCTCTTTGGGTGTTGCAATGACAACCTTCACCATTTGATCCGTCCGATCGCCCTTGGGATTGTGCCAACCCTTGCCTTTCAGCCGCAGCGATTGACCAGAGCGAATGCCAGCCGGAACGTTGACCGTCACGGTGCCATCTGGGGTAGGGACTTCAATCTGAGCGCCGAGAACCGCTTCGTCAGGAGCGATCGCTACTTCACACACGAGGTTGTCACCCTCAAATTGAAAGAACGGATGGGTCGCGATCGCCACCATAAGGTATAGATCACCCCGCTGACCAGGAGCATACGTATTGCTTCGCCCTTTGCCCTTAATCCGAATGCGGCTACCCGGTTTTGCGCCTGGTGGAATCCGCACCTCAAATTCTTCGTTGCCCAACATCAAGCGCTTTTGTGCGCCGCGAAAGGCATCTGCAAGCGTCAATGTAATGGTGGCTTCAGCATCTAGCCCTGCACCGCTTGCGTCATACCCAGAAAAATCCCCAAACCCGCCAGGGGCACCTCTGGGTGCACGGGCACCTGTTCCAGAGCGTCCGAAACCGGGGTCGCTGCCCATGCGCCCCAGTAACTCGTTGATGAAGTCGTCGAAGTTACGGTACTGTCCAAATTCAACGTTTTCAAAATCAGGACTTGAGCCACGGGCATTGGAGCCAAAGGGAGACCCACCTTGTCCCGCTTGCTTCCAATATTGCCCAAACTGGTCGTACTTTTGGCGCTTCTCCGGGTCAGACAAAACTTCGTACGCTTCACTGACTTCCTTAAAGCGAGCTTCAGCAGCCTTGTCGCCGGGATTCATATCGGGATGATACTTCCGTGCGAGCTTACGATAGGCTTTTTTCAGCTCATCGGCAGTGACGGTTTTAGGCACTCCCAGAATAACGTAATAATCTTTGAAGTCAGTTGCAGCCATTCATCCTTCTCCTCCGAGGATTCAGCTTATTGCTCTACGAATATCCCAGCATCGCCTCTGGGGTGAGACTTTCTAGTGGAACTCATAGCGGGGGATGCATGATTTGTCCCTCTACTCTACACCCCGCATCTACCGTTCTTGTGGCTC
This sequence comes from Leptolyngbya sp. ES-bin-22, assembly GCA_014380065.1. Taxonomy (GTDB): domain Bacteria; phylum Cyanobacteriota; class Cyanobacteriia; order Leptolyngbyales; family Leptolyngbyaceae; genus Stenomitos. The sequence goes on from JACMKO010000439.1 coordinate 1,362, forward strand.
TGCTCTCTTTTTGCCTACTCTACCAAAATGCTGTATCTATTGGGTACGGCTCTTGACAAGGGGCAGGGGCAATTACCATAGCCAAAGGGCTGAGGGTAGACCATTGATTGGATGACCAAAAGCCTGCTGAAAGATAGAAGACAAAACTGGCGGTTCTCCTTGATGCTAGTTCAAGAGACGTTGTGAGCGATCGAGTTGAGGAGCTGACTATTACTACGCAACTTTCATTAGCGGCGATCGCGCCAACCCTAACCGCGTTGAACCGGGCTGAGGTGATGCAGTCTACCCTTCAAATCGCGGCGTACTGCGCGGAAAATGCTGCCAACATCGATCGACAGGGAGCGTTTCCTGTTGAGGAGTTTCAGCGGCTTGCGGCAGCAGGACTACTGGCTGCTCCACTGGCGCAAACGCTAGGAGGGCTGGGCTTTGGCATTGAGGCTGCTGCTACGGCTGACCTGTTGACGCTACTGAAGCAGATTGGCTACGGCAATTTGGCGGTTGGGCGTATTTATGAGGGTCATGTCAACGCACTGCAATTGATCCAAACTCTGGGGACACCCGAACAGATTGCGACTTATGCGGCTGATGCCCGCGATCGCCACAAAATTTTTGGTGTGTGGAATGCTGAAGCAGCGGATGGTATCAAAATCATGCCGTTGGACAACGGCAGGTATCGGCTAGAAGGGAGTAAAACCTTTGCCTCTGGGTGTGGCTATGTCGATCGACCCTTTGTGCCCGGAGCGTTGCCTGATGGTAGCTGGCAGCTTTGTATCGTACCGATGGATGAAGTGCCAACCGTGAGCGATCCAAGCTGGTGGCAACCTGCTGGCATGCGGGCAACTGCCAGCTATAAAGTCGATTTTACTGGGGTAGAGCTGGATGAAACGGCACTGATTGGCAAGCCTGGAGCTTACTACCGCCAGCCCTGGCTGACCTCAGGCGTGATTCGCTTTGCCGCTGTCCAACTCGGTGGAGCAGAAGCCCTGTTTGATGCAACTCGTCGGTTTTTGCAGCAGCTCAACCGCACACAAGACCCCTATCAGGAAGCGCGCTTGGGCACTATGGCGATCGCCCTTGAAGGCGGCAATCTCTGGCTTAAGGGTGCAACCGATCGAGTGGCTGCCTATGCACCGATGTTTGCTGGCGATCCCGCTAAGGAGCAGCCGGAAGCCGCGACACTGGTTGCCTACGCGAATATGGTTCGCACTGCGATCGAGCAAATTTGTATGGATGTCATGCAGTTAGCAGAGCGATCGGTCGGTACAAGGGGGTTATTGCCGCCGCATCCGTTAGAGCGCATCATTCGCGATTTGACCCTTTATTTGCGTCAACCTGTGTTTGATGCCTCACTCGCATCGGTGGGACAACACGTGCTTAAGCGCCCTGAATTGGCTGACGCGCTCTGGTCAGTCGATCGTTTCGATCAGTGTCTCTAATCAGTTTGAGCGTATGACATCGGTATTAGCAAACCCTGCCTTATTGCCACTGCGATCGTTAACAGATAGTTTCACGAGTCCAGCGCTTGCCAGCCCAGTAGTGATCGTTGCGCCCCATCCCGATGATGAAACCTTGGGCTGTGGGGGGGCGATCGCACTGTTGCATCGCTTTGGTTATACGGTGAACGTTTTGGTCGTTAGTGATGGCACAAGGTCTCACCCCAATTCTCGCAAATATCCCGCGTCAGCTTTACGGGCATTGCGAGAGCGTGAGACGATCGCCGCGATGGCAACACTAGGCATCAACGCTGATGCAGTCACCTTTCTGGGTTTACCGGATGGAGCAGTGCCCTGTCGAGAAGCGTCGGAGTTTACTGCTGCTGTAAGCCAATGTCAAACGTATCTAGACCGTCACGCACCCCAAACTATTTTTGCTCCGTGGCGCTTCGATCCTCACCCCGATCATCGGGCGACCTGTCAATTGATTCAGGCTGCACTGCAAACGCTGACGCAAAGACCAAGATTAATCGAGTATCCCATCTGGGATTGGGATACCACGCAGCGGGGCAATGCTCCCAAGGCTACTCATACGGGTTGGCGACTGAAGATTGGAGATGTCGTGGCGCTGAAGGAAGAGGCGATCGCGGCGTATCAGTCACAAATTACTCATCTCATTGACGACGATCCAGAGGGTTTTTGTTTAACCCCAGAGATGCTGATCAATTTCAAGCGCCCCTGGGAACTGTATTTTGAGGAACGTGTATGACCACACCCAATCAGCGATCGCTCACCCCTGAGTTTTTTGAGGCGTTGTATGATGCCAACCCTGACCCCTGGCAATTCACCACCAGTGCTTATGAGGCGCAAAAGTACGACGCGACTCTGGCTGCCTTGCCAAAACCGCTCTATCAGAATGCTCTAGAAATCGGTGGCTCCATTGGCGTGCTGACTGAGAAATTGGGCGATCGCTGCACGGCATTACTGTCGCTTGATGTCTCTGAAGCCGCACAAGCGCAGGCGATCGAACGGTGTCGTCATTCGCCACACATTACATTCCAGCTCATGTGTGTACCACAGGAGTTTCCCGAGCAACAGTTTGATTTGGTAGTGTTATCTGAAGTGGGCTATTACTGGTGCTGGGATGATTTGCATCACGCTCAAACGCTCATCATTCAACATTTACAGCCCGGTGGGCATTTGTTGCTGGTGCATTGGACTGTCGATGCTAAGGAAATGCCGCTGACGGGTGATCAGGTACATGGTTCCTTTTTTGACCATGTACCAACTCAGCTACAGCATCTGAAAAGCCAACGCGAGACGCAATATCGCCTTGATTTGTTTGCGCGTTGTTAGTCCGTTGCTATAGCGATCGTCGCAACGTTTAGGACATGGGAACCAAAGGGGGTGTGGGCAACGCCAACACCCAGGGTTTCCACCCCTGCACCCCGTCCTAACCCATCTGTCTATTGCTATATTTTTATGGCTGACCCTGGCGCAGTGGCTCTAAAAAGTGTCGCAAAGCCCCAATGGCTTGCTTGATGTCGACCAGCGCCCAGCGCCGCCGCCAATGCCCTTCTGTGTGTTGGCGTTGTTCAACTTGTGCTAGCAAAGAACCCAGGGTGTGCCGCTCAGTCAGTTCAAGCATCAACCAGGTCGCGTCGATGCCAAGCGTGTGTGCTAACGGAGCGACTTCAGGTTGAAGCAACTGATGTCCGTTCAAAAGACGTTGCCAAAGCTGCCGCAGACGGCAACGGGCTTGAAAGCGAGTGGCGATCGCTCCGGCTGGTTCCACCCAAAACGGTTGGCTCCCTTGGTTTGCCCAGACGTTCAGTTGATTCGCCAAACCCACAGGCGATCGCCCCGTTTGGCGAGCTGAGGTGGTTACTTGCACCAATGGACTATGACGAAAGCGAGCGTTCACACGCAGCAAGGCTTGATAAAACGCTTCATCTTCCGCCGTGCGAACGGGTGGCAAGCCACCAGCCTGAGCATAGGTTTCTGCCGTGACTGCGAGACTAGCGCCGTAATGCTGATAGTGACGCGGAAAGGGATCATGCGGGTCTGGATCGAGGTAGGATTCTAACTCGGCAATTAAAGACCGATACCCTACTTCCTGTAGAAAGCAGCGACGAGTGTGAGCTTCCAAGGCATGACGACTTGGACGATCGGTTATAATCCGCCCCCCTACAGCATCGACACCTTGCTCAATTTCCCAGCGTGTGGCTGCAATCCAGGTAGGAGACACCTGACTGTCGCCATCAGTGGAGGCAATAATTCCCTGTGGGCGATCGAGACTGCGCAAGCGTTGGTATGCCTCGTCCATCAATAGTTGCCGTACTCGACCAATATGCGCTTCGACTGCTGGAAGCACTCGTTCGACAACATGCAAAATAAAAGAAGGATATTGAGCCGAAAATTGTTTGGCGATCGCTGCCGATTGGTCACTACAATTGTTAGCTAAAAGAATCACTTCATAGCTGGTTGGTTCCAGTGCTTTACCACTCAAGTCTGTTTGATTCAACAGAGCAATTAATGTTTGCTCCAACGTTGCGGCTTCGTCGCGAACAGGAACACAAACGCAAACACTACAGTTTGCTTGTGGCAATGTTTGAACTAATGCTTGAGACGCAACTGTAAGTGCTGAAAGATGTGTAGAACCTGACCGATCAGCAAGATCAATGACATCTTGTGATCTCACACTCTTTACACTGCTGTTGTCTACAAGAAATTCAGTGTCTTCTTGTCCTAAACGGTTTAGTGAAATCATCCATGCAATTGAAAATTTGGGTGCTTGCTAGATCCATTCTCTTGGGTTTTTAATTTACCTAAATCCTTCTTTTGAAATATTTTTGTAACGGCACATCAATGTTTTCATCAAAGCGTGCGTCTAAAATGAGTAGGCAGCGCTGACTCAACCGCTTCGATAGCGCACGATGAGGAGGGGCGTTCTAGTAAGAATCTGACCTTGCCTACAATGCCACCAGTAGAAAATCTAGCTTCAGCGTTTCTGCGCTCACCGTTCAGCGGCTGTCTTTTTGCACGGAGGCGTTGGTTCACTGCCCGCTAATGAACGAGAAAAACCCTTGGATTAAGCAAGAATTCGTTTGTGGTCAGGGAGGTTTTACGCACAGTACAGTGCGTGATGGCAAGGATATGCCATCCAACGGACGACGAATCAACCGTTCCTGATCGCGTCCGTACGTACGACATGAACTTTTTACCCGTCGACGATCGCCTCGACAAATTCATCGGCTATAGTCGCCTCAGCGCCGCTGTAACCTTTGGAACGCGGATTTAATAAGGTTGTAATGCTTTCTGTCGGGACGTTCTATGCAACGTCCCGACAGAAGGGAAATGGTTC
>JACMKO010000440.1 GCA_014380065.1 Leptolyngbya sp. ES-bin-22
ACCACTAACCTTTCTTGTGTGCCCTTTCTTGCACGACTGAAAGGCTTTAGGGTTTTACAACTAAAGCCGCCAACAGCTAACAACTCTAGTCATCCCTGCCGCAGCTTGTGGCGCTGAAAGAAGCTCCAGATTTTCTCGCTGCCGTTGAGTAGTTGCGTTGGACCAGAACCGCCTCTGGGCCAGACGTGTCCTACTCCTTTGAGGGTCACGAGTTCGACTTCTGAGCCGCCCTGACAGTTGGGATACCGGGCAATTTCAACGCGATCGCCCGGTAGCCGTTTAATTTGTGGCGCTGGTGGACAGTTGTTGCGACGCTGCCAGAAGTCGATCGTGCCTGGGACAGACAAAATGGAGCCATAGCCTAAATTGCCGCCCTGCCAGGGCACTTTGCGATCGGCGGTGCCGTTAATCATCAAGATGGGCACTGGCGTTTGAGGGTTGCAGGAGCCTTGTAGCTGGCTGGGCAGCGTCGCGACGACTGACGCGAATGCCGCAATGGGAGACGAGGATTCACACGCCAGTCGCTGTACCAGAAAGCCACCATTTGACACGCCAGTGGCATAAACCCGGCGCGAGTCGATCGCCCGGACGCGCTTCATGTGAGCAATTAAAGCAGGGACAAAGCCCACGTCATCAACGCCAGTCAAAAACTTGTTCAGCGGGTTCCAGCGTCGCTCAATGCCGTCTGGATAGACCACTACAAAGCCTTTTTGCTCTGCGGTTTCATTAAAGCCTGACCCGTTTGCGAGATCTTTACCTTGCGACCCATAGCCGTGAAACGCTAATACAAGCGGCAGTGGGCGATCGGGGCGATATACTTTCGGCGTGTACACGTGATATGTACGCTGTTGCCCTTCGTAGACTAGCGCGCCTGTTGCGTCTCCTAACTTCACGGGTTGAGCCGCAGAGGCAGCATCGGGCTGTGGTGAGGCTTCACGCGTGATTGAGGGCGATTGACAAGCCGTTAATCCGATCACGATCGACAATGGCACCAACCGCACAATGTGCTGCCAACAGGTAAGTAAATTCATTGCAGGCTCCATTGCGTGTAAAGGGCTGAAGGCGTTTAGTCAGCTTAGACGCAACCCACAGCTTCAAAGGTTTCCTGTAGATCCTCGCAAACGAGGCTAACAAAAGTTTACAGAAAGGAAGTCCGTCTGTAGATTGATTGTTTTGCTGCTGCGTGGGGACAGCCAGCCGCATTGAAAAGGGTATGCAAGCCGTTCATCTCTAGATACAATGTGCCAACACGGAACGATCACTCAGACCATAGAGGCGCTAGTGCCGCTGTTGTTTTAAACCCACGAGGCAGAGCGCAGAATGGCTATTATTGCCCTGAAAGCCTGGTATCTCCAGGAATATGAGCCGCTTAAAGAACTAGAAAAACGTCCCCATGATCTGCGTCTGAGCAAAAATAGCTTGCTGAAGTCGGGGCTACGGGCAGACTTTTTGGAAGACAGCGCAGAAGTGAAGGAAGCCGTTTGGTTTCAGCGCTACTTGGAAGGCGAAGCCGTCGAGTTTTACATCGAAGGGAGTGGTGGCTACGCGATCGCCAACATTGATCTGCAAAGCCACGAAATTTACTTCTCCAAGCAAGATGCCCTGACGCACCTGGAACCGACCATCTTTCTCTGCTACCAAACTGAATATGCCGAATCCAGCGAGTTGCTTCGCGAAGAGCTGCAAGCCCTGGTTGAGAAACTCAACCCACGATCGCGCCTACCCCTGACGCTCGTCGAATCCCATCGCCTCACGGATGGACCTACACGCCTGAGCAGTAAGATGATGCGATCGATTCGCCAGAGCTTACTGTTTATTGCCGATGGCACGTCGATCGCCAAAATTGATGACATACCACCTCAACTCATCCCCAGCCCCAAAGTGTGTGTCGAAGTGGGCTACGCCTTGCAGTGCAAACGCGCTGAACAAATCATCCTCACTCAAATGGAACGCTCTGACTTACCCGGACACTTCCCCTTCGATCTTCCCAGTCAGAACCGACTCGTCTTCAAAGACAAAGCCCAACTCCACAAAAGCCTACCGTCATTGGTGCAAACCCAACTTCAGCGGTTTAATTTGTTGCCATGAGTGGGGCGTTACATACAGCGCCCCTACGCACGGCAACCTCTGATTGCTGATAGCTAACTGCCATTTCTGGGCAAAGTTAATCTATTCAGCCCAACTGCACCGATAATTGGGAAGGTTCTCACGCACTCAAGGGAACGGACTTATGACAAGCTTCAACCAACCACGACCAGGCGATGCTGCCTCTGGCAATGCGGGAGCGCCCAATCAGGGAGACGCTCCAGGCGATCGACGCAGCAAATATGCCCGCACGCCCACCGAATACGCAGTGCATCTCTTAATTGATGGCGGTCATCGCGAAGAAGTACGGTTTGCCACGATTCAGGAATTTCAGAAGTGGTACAGCAGCGAACTGGTGCCCAAAGCAAGCTCCAATGACTTCATTACCGTGCCCATTAAAAATATCCAGGGTGAGTACATGGTGCTGCGTCCCTCGCGAGTCTTAGGTATTCGCGTGGAGCCAGTCTTCAGCTCTAGCATGGAGCGGTTCTAAGTTAAGGCATGATGCGACGCACAGTCACGACAGCTAGACGTTTGTTTGTTTGCTGCTGCACTGTTGCCATGCTGGCTGCTGTGATGTTGCCAGCACGAGCGCGAAGTGAAGCAACCGTCGATCGCTTGGTCAACCGTCCACTTCCTTCTCTAGTCAAGTCTACTAACACTCTGGTGCGCTTGCCGAAGGCTCCGTTCCACGAATCACTATTCAGTCAATTTGAAGGCGACTTTAGCACGTTGGACGATCGACGATCGCTCCTAACAGCGATTGACCACAGCCTGCGTTACCTGCAAACAGACCGAGCGATCGTCGCTTATCGTCAATCTGGTGTTCCTGGCATTACTCGTGAACGAGTCGATCGCAGCTTGAAACGCTTTCGGCAGTTGCTTCTGACTACGAGTTCGGCAACAGCATTGCAGGCAGCGATCGAGCGTGAGTTCGTTTTTTACCAGGCTACGGGCGAAGATGGGCAAGGTACCGTGGCATTCACAGGCTATTTTGAACCCGTTTATGTCGCCAGTCGCCGTCCAACCGCAGCCTTTCGTTATCCCCTGTTTCGCTTGCCGCCTGACCTGGCAAGCTGGGCAAAACCGCACCCAACGCGCCTCCAGTTAGAGGGAGCCGATGGCTTGCATCCCAGCCGCTGGCTTAAGGGTTTGGAGCTTGTATGGCTGCGCGATCGTCTAGAAGCGTTTCTCATTCAGGTGCAGGGATCAGCACGGCTGCAACTGACCGATGGCAGTGTCATGACCGTCGGTCATGCAGGCACAACGGACTATTCTTACACGAGTGTCGGTCGAGAACTGGTGAAGGCTGGCAAATTTAAGCTAGAAGAATTGACGTTGCCTCTGCTGCTTCAATATCTCAAGGACAATCCCGCCGATCGTGACGTGTATCTTCCCCGCAATAACCGCTTTGTCTTTTTCCAGCCAACGGGTGGTGCAGCAGCTAGCGGCAGTTTGGGCGTACCCGTGACGGCAGAACGCTCGATCGCGACTGACAAAACACAATTTCCTCCTGGTGCGCTGGCGCTGCTTCAAACGCAGATTCCTTATGCCAAGCCAACTGGTCAGCTAGAAAAGCGCCCCGTAAACCGCTATGTGCTGGATCAAGATACAGGTGGCGCGATCAAAGGTGCAGGGCGCGTCGATCTGTTTATGGGGACGGGCAAACTAGCTGGCGATCGGGCAGGGCTGATCAACGATACGGGTCGCCTCTACTACTTGCTTCTTAGATAAAGCAGTAGACTGCTTGCCTAAACGATCGCTCCGACTTGGCCTTACCTAAAGGCAAGTCTGCATTGCCCTTCTCCCCGACCCTTCTCCCGCAGAGAAGGGAGCCAAACTCTTATTCCTTCTCCTCTTGGGACGCTAAGGCGTGTTTCAAAACCCTTCGCCACGCCTCTTTCCTGCCCATGATTGAAAATCCGGGCTGACGGCATGACAGCGATTTTCGGTAGGGTCGGCACTGCCCACGTTTTTCAAACCCTCTCACTGTAGGGCTTGTGGGCGTTGCCCACTCTACAATTTGTGGGTTACTCATGTGAAAACGGCATTAAGGTCACTCAACTGACTGCAAGCCGTCTTTAGTCCTTTTAGTGGACTTGGCTCTGTGAGCGC
>JACMKO010000441.1 GCA_014380065.1 Leptolyngbya sp. ES-bin-22
ACATCTTGTAGGGGCAAGGCAATGCCTTGCCCCTACCCAGCGATTGGATCTGTAGCCGTCATGCTTTAAATTGGTATGAGAATGCGATCGCTAAAGTTCAAACGTCGCTTCAATTGATCGACAGCGTTAAACTCAAGGCTTTATGATTCAGTGGAGCGGTGCAACAGTCGCTTCCAGCTAAGGCGATCGCGCTTTAGCGCTGGGCGCTGCTTCAAGTTGCGTAGCCGCTGCTTTAACTGAGCCAGGTTAGGCGCTTTACCGCCATAACGCCAGCGGACATAGGCTTGAGCAATGTCTTCGATCGCCGCTGCCTGAACCGCAGGTTGAGCGTCGTAAGACTGCCGTGCATACTCCAAAGGCGTTTGGGCATCACGCTTACGAAAGCCCTGAATTGCCAGCCAGGTCAACATCTGTTGATACAAGCTTTCCATCGGCGGCAGTTTTGCCAACCAGCGACGGTAGCGCCAGCCACGCCAACTGCGCCACAGCAGCCAGCCAGCAAAACTAAGCACGATCGCCAAAAGCAGTCCTGTGAAAGCGCCCAGCCACCCTTGCGAGAATAAGCTCATGAACCACGCCACCGCTAACGAAATCCAGCCAGCGACGATGCCAAAGCTTTGACCGAGCCAACTGGTCAGCGGTGATGGCAGCCAGCCTGCAACCCAGCGCCAAAAAGTCCGCAGCACGCTAAACGTCTGATTTTCTTCAATAGAGGGCGGAACCAACTCATGACCAGGAATGGGGTCAAACGCAAACCAGCCATACTTGGGAAAGAACACTTCCGTCATGGCGTAAGCATCTGTGTTACGCACTACATATAATCCCGTGAAGGGATTGAATTCTCCCGCTCCAAAGCCTGCCACAAGCCGTGCGGGAATGTTGATCGATCGCAGCATCACAGTGAGCGCTGTCGAAAAATAGTCCGGATAGCCACCCTTGTACTTAAACAAAAACGCTTCTACCAGATCTTCATCTGGCTCTAGAAACGGCAGATCGGGTTGAACCGTGTAGCGCTGCTTGACTGCCTGAGCCAAATACAACGCCTTTTCATAAGGAGATGTCAGCGGTTTTGGGGCGGTCGCCAGTAACGACTGGGTGCGATCGCGTACCCGCTTTAGAATTTTGGGTGGCACATTGAGATAATCATCCACAATGTTTGGCGGATAGGTCTGTGGTGCCTCTCGCAGCCGCGTGCGATCGCGATAAGGCACTTCAGACACAACGGTATACGTCAGCCCTTCCCGCAGTTCCAGGGGCGATCGCACATTGCCATTGGGGTCGATCGCTACCTGCCGCGTTGGAAAATACAGCTCTTTTGCTTGAGCCAATGCTGGCAGCAAATTTGGCAGGTCTGATACCGCCGTGTACGTTTGAACAATTTCCTTCGTTTTGCTGAGCGAGACGGGTCGTGGCAAAAAGAACTGGTACGACCAATCAGGTCTAGTCACCGTGATTGCCTTGTCATTCCGAGAAATTTCCCAGCCTTGCCCTAAATAGCGGTCAAATGCCAGCACTCGCCAAAAGCCTTCAGCCTGAGAGCGGATGCGTAGAACGACTCTGGGCTTGAGTGCTCCTCGCAAATTCTGGTTGATGCGGCTATTAAAGCCGTAGTAAAAATTCTCATCCAACTGACCTGGTCCCAGCCCTTCACCCTGCTTTGTGCCGCCGCCTTTGCCGTCACCCGATCGCACATAGCCGGGATTGATGATGCGGCTATTGTCCTCAAAGTCTTTTTGGATTTGAGGGCTAACAGGGAACGATCGCAATTGGTAGCCAGGAAACCGAGGCAGACAGGCAAAAATAATTAATCCTGCCGCCAAAATGACGAACAAAAAGCCCAGCAGTCGTTTGGGCGACAACCCTGCTCTGTGCAAGGTCGCTTGATAAAGCGGATTCACTAGACCGAGCCGTGAGCGATAGTCCAGTACCAAAACTGGCAGCGCGATCGCCAGAAACAGCAGCAACAACAGCCCAAACATCATCGTTTGACTGAGCGTACAGGCAACGCTAATCAGGATTAGCCCGATCACCATTGAATAACCCAAATCTTTGCGGCGTGGGAGATCAAAACTATGAAGCACTTGAAGCTGTACCAACAGTTCTGCTAGTACCAGGCGAGTGTCATTCAGCTCTGCTCTCAGCCCCACAAAAAATGCTGCTAATGCCAGCAGCATTCCGATCGCGATACAAAACTTTGCACCAATGTTGCGTTTATGCCGTCGCTGCCAACTCCAGAACGCACCCATCAAGCTCAGCGGCACTGCCCAGAGGCTCATCCCAGTTGATGCGGCTACATCCGTTGCAGCAATGCCCACCAGCACCATTGACTGCACGAGCACCCTCAGCAGTAGCGACTCTTCGATTGCGGGCGTTGGCAGTTTTTCCAGGCGTTGCCTCAAGAGAGCCGCGATCGCATGCACTCGTACGCGCGCTTCTCCAGCAACATCAGCCCCAGAATTACCAAACATCGGCAGGTAAAAAAACGATTATGCGGTTAGCTGGCTGCATGTCAGATCGAAAAACGGCAAACCCAAACCCTGATTCCAAAGCGTCTGAACCTAGCGATTTCTAGTAGGCAGAAATTACGCTTTGAACTAAGCCACCAACGCTCGTGCGTTGTCCAATCTGTCACTGAATCAACGCTCGACTCTGAATGCAGCCAAATTCATCATACCCATTGCCTGCTAAGGCTAACCGCTATACCTAAGTTTTCACCCTGATCGGTTGCACCTGACGCTGAGAGACGTTAATCAGTCATCCGAATGGCAAACACTAGCGGCTCTTGCTCATCGAAGCAAACTTCTAGGGTGTGGGGCTGCTGCGGCTGGAAGTCAAACAGTTCCACACTCAAATTGCCAGCAGTTGAACGCTGAGCGCTTGCCTGTAAATGTTCACCCCGGAGTGTGATGCTGCCACCACACGGCACGGTTGCCTGAAGGCGCAATCGTGAGGTCGTTGCGTCCAACCCGTACTCTGCCTGCAAGCTCAGCACTCCCAAGTCAGTTAACCATTGACGCTCCAGCCGAGGTCGACTCAAAGAGACGGTCAGCGTTAGGGCAGCAATAATCTCGCGTGCAGCCAACAGTGAAAGCACCATTTGCTGTGCTGGCACGGCCGATTCGTAGTTGGGTGGGTAGTTGGTACCAGGCGGGGGAGCAACAGCGCCTGATCGGGCAGGCGATGTCATCACCATGCCGGCTAAATGATTCAGCGCTTGAGATTGATCAGGAAACAAATCCTCAACAGATTTCACAAGTTTTGCACCCTCCAACAGCGAGGACTGCACAACTTCCTGACAACGCTCTAGTAGCTGACCCAAAAGATTTTCAGGTAGCGGAATGGGCAGATTCAGCGTTTTGAGCTGATTGAGCCAAACCTGAGCGGGTAGGCGTTGCTTTGCAACTGAGGTGCCAGCGTCAGCGGTGATAGCCGAGCCAACGATGCCGTAAGCACCTTCAGTCTCATAATCGTGGATCTCTGTCTCCCAGGGGAACAGAGGTAGATTACGTTGGATTTCGTTCTGTAAGCGATGCTTCAACAGGGCATGAAAACGGTCTTGCACAGCAGGTATCTCTCCAAGTTTTAATAGGGTTTCCCGTTCGGAGGAGGAAGTGTCGAATCTAAGATGACCGGAGTTCGCAGAGGGAGCATCCTGAAAAATGAATAAATCCGGCGCGATCGACTGAGCGCCGTGTCGATCATCGTTCCACTCAGTAACTGGAGCAACCACCCCAGAGTTATCTGAAGTGGTAAAAGCAACCAGATCTTGAAGTAGTGCGAGGAGATTTCTCTGGAGAGCCTCCGAGTCATCGTTCATGGTATAAGCTCCTATTCATCAGAAGATGCCCCTTGTCCGGATACTAAATAATTACGCATTTCCCAGGCTTGCTCCAGTAGCTTAAACCACTGCTTGCGTACCTGAGTCACTGTGCAGCCAAGTGCTGGAGCGATCGCCGCATCTGTCAGCCGTTTTCGCTTCAGTTGCAGCAGTTCTGATTGTTGGGGATCAAGCTGTTCCTGAAAAGTCTGCCACTGCTGTAAGGTCAAGCCTAGATTGCGTTCCAGGTCTGCTTCAAGCCACTGATGCACTAACTCCCATCGATGCGACAGTGCGAACCGGATGAGATGGTACTTAAACCGCTGCTGCAAATAGTCTCGTTGGCGCGGCGTGAGTCCTAAAATGACCTCAATTTCGTTGGCAGGCAAATCCTGTAGCCGCAGGGAAAAGTAGTCAGCACAATCCGTCTGCTTCCGCTCTTCTAGATATGTCATCAGCTCAGCAACAACCGCCTGCCGCAAGCTGTCTTCTGGTTGTTCTGGCTCCTGGGCAACCATTTGTTCACGCACTTGCTGCATGGATGCGGCATTCCACGGATTGTCTCCCTCCGCAGACCCACCATCCGCAGCACGCTCAATGTCCACAGGGGTCTCGATCGGCTGCTGCTGCGAAAACGTCTGGGCACGTAAGATGATGAGCTGCTGATTACGCCGCCCAGGTAAGGGAATGCGCCGTTTGCCATACCGTTCGCTAAACGCCATGTACTCTGCAAGCTGCAATAAAGTGCGCGGCTGATAGGTCGCTGGCAACTGAGTTTCGCGGCGGAAGGCATTAAGCGCCTCCATATAAAAGCTTTGAAGGAAATCTTCGATCAGCGTGAGACGAGCTTGATAGCTCGATTGAGTCTGCGGTGGGGTAATGTAGCGGTACACGATCGCGCTCAGCGTGCTGTGTAACTCCACCCGTCCACGCTTGGAGCCTAATTTGTAGTAGTGCAAGCACTGCTGGAGACGATGCCGTGCCAACGCAGTTGCCCAAGTATCGACCTCGCCCGATGCCTGAATGCGTTTGCTTTCAACGCAAATCCGTGCCACTTCCTTGGCGAGACGGTCGGCAACATCTAAGCAATTTTGCTCAGAGGCGTTGGTTGACAGTTTTAGTTCGCTCAGTAGCAGTTGAAAAATTGCCTCCACGCTTTGGCAGATATCCCCCACGGTATGAACGCTCAACGATAACAAGAACTGACCTCAGTTGAAACAATTGTGCCAACAATACGATTACGCCGTCTAGATAGATCCACAGAAGCTTCACAACACGCTCATTAAACTAGGAACTTGCTTACTGAAATGAACATTGATCAACAAATCCAGGAACTTATTGATGACGCTCCTCAGGACGGTAATACACCGACCCTCGTCGCCACGATCGCGCCTGTGCTGAAATATTTAGCGTCACAGTTGCGCCATACGCAGTATTACATTGTGCAGACCCTTGACCAGAACTGGGCAATCACAACACTCGAAAATCGATCGCAACCAGATCTAGAAAAAAACGTCATTTACGCCTTTTCCAACCTGAAGGATGTGTCAACCGGGCCTTACCCAATGAGTGATCCACAGATGATGGCGCTACCTATACCCGTTACTCACATCCTTTTTCAAATGCTGGCAACGGAAATGATCCACAGCGTCATCTTCTTTGACGCGCCCGGTAACACAACTGCTGGCACCGAAATCCCGCGTGAACAGCTTAGTGAGCTGATCGAGTCTCACCTAATGCAGAACCAAACGATACCTGGAGCAACAATACCGACAGACATTGCTTAAGCAAGCTCTGGTTAAAGAGCTGCTTTCAGGCACCAACGTGACGCGATGTGCAGCCAAATTAACTACCCTCATCCCTTTCCCGCCTACTGTTCAGACGATGTTCTTTTCCTTAGGGAGACGCTTTCAAGCTTAGTCAGCCTCGACGTTGATGCACCTACGATGCTTATTGTAAATAAATGTAACGATATTGCCGTCATGACGGGTTGGTGTCTTGACAGTAATCCGTCTAGTCGATATTCTGAGATTCATACCCGGGTACACAACTGAGAGTTCCATGCAAGACAAGCAGAAGGTTACGTTATATCTCCCTCCAGAGTTGCACCGCCAGCTAAAAATTCGGGCAGCGCTCGACTCTGAGACAATGACGGATATTGCCCAAAGGGCGATCGTGTTCTATCTCTCCCACTCAGAGCTGGTTGATGGGTATGAGGAGTCAAGGCATGGGCAGACGCACAGGATTTATGCGTGCCCAGATTGCGCTTCTCCTGCTGTGTTGCAGGGTGAGACTATGGTGTCATTGCGATCGCAGTCCAATGTTTTGGTTGAAGAAAGGGTTCCGGTCGGTAAGGTGCAGGTTGTCACACACGCAAATGCTGATTCCCAGGGCGAGGGTGAGTTAGTCCCTTGTTAGCATCACTGTATTTTTGGTTTTGATTGCTTTGGTGATCTGCTCTTATCTTGATTGCTGGCTACCCTCTGATAGTAGAGTCTGAAGCAAGCTAAGGGTTTTAGGTTTCGAGCGTTGACGCTGTCTCTCATGGGTTGATGTTATGCAGGAAGAATTCAGTATTCTGATACAGGCCCAGTACCCCCTCGTCTACATGGTGACTTCTGAGGAAGAGCGGGCTGAGCAGACAATCGCAACGATTTCCCAGAGTAAACCTCAGCGCCGTGTTTATGTATGGACGGTCACTCACGGCATCGTAGAGTACGGTCAGCCTCGTAATGTAACTCAGCACAATACGGTTTCACCAGAGGCAGCGATCGAATGGGTCATCCGTCACAAGGAACCTGGTATCTTCGTCTTTAAGGATCTCCATCCGTTTTACTCAGCTCCGGTCATTCGCTGGTTGCGTGATGCGATCGCTAGCTTCAAGGGCACCCAGAAGGCGATTGTTCTGATGTCACCAGTACAGGAAATCCCGATCGAGCTTGAGAAGGAAGTCGCGGTATTAGACTTCCCAATGCCAGATATGGGTGAGCTGAATCATGTGCTTTCACAGCAGCTTGAGCAAGTTCGCACTCGTCGCATTACAACCGAAGCGCGGGAGAAATTGCTAAAAGCAGCGTTGGGACTGACGCGAGACGAAGCTGAGAAGGTTTACCGCAAAGCGCAAGTTACGGCTGGTCGCCTCACAGAAGAAGAGGTTGACATCGTTCTCTCTGAGAAAAAGCAGCTTATCCGCCGCAACGGTATTTTGGAATATGTTGAGGAAGACGAGACGATCGACTCAGTGGGTGGCTTGGACGAACTCAAGCGCTGGCTGAAGCAGCGATCGAACGCCTTCACAGAGCGTGCCAGAGAGTATGGTCTGCCTCAGCCCAAAGGGATGTTAATTTTGGGTGTGCCGGGTTGCGGGAAGTCACTCATCGCTAAGACTACCTCTCGCCTTTGGGGTTTGCCTCTGCTACGCCTGGATATGGGGCGGGTGTATGACGGTTCAATGGTGGGTCGGTCTGAAGCGAATCTTCGCGGTGCCTTGAAGACAGCAGAATCAATTTCGCCAGCCATTCTATTCATTGATGAAATGGACAAGGCTTTCGCTGGCAGCACTGGTTCAGCGGATTCTGATGGCGGTACGTCTAGCCGCATCTTTGGTTCCTTCCTCACCTGGATGCAGGAAAAGTCCTCTCCTGTTTTTGTGATGGCGACGGCAAATCGAGTCGAGCGACTTCCCGGAGAATTCTTGCGCAAGGGACGCTTTGATGAAATCTTTTTTGTTGACTTGCCGAATAGTGAAGAACGCAAAGAGATTTTCAAAATTCATCTTTCTAAGCGCCGGCGCGAGATTGCACGCTTTGATTTAGACCAGTTAGCGAATGTGTGTGATGGCTTCTCAGGAGCTGAGATTGAGCAAGCCCTGGTAGCCGCAATGTATGAGGCGTTTGCCCAGGATCGAGAGTTTACTCAACTGGACATCATTGCCGCTATCAAGTCAACATTACCGCTTTCCAAAACAATGACCGAGCAGGTAACTGCCCTTAGGGATTGGGCAAGGCAGCGCGCGCGACCTGCTGCATCTTCAGTTGCTGAATATCAGCGAATGGAGTTTTAAAAGCTTTCTCCTGCTCCCAACAGGAGGAAAGGCTAGCATTTTTGCTAGCAGCCGACCCAAAAGCTAATAACGATCGTTGTTAGCTCCTGACCACCAAACGTTGTTCTCAAATCTCCACAGGAGGAAACTCAAATGTCTCATTTTAGCACTCTGCGTACCAAGATTACTGATGCCGAAATCCTGAAGGCTTCTCTCCGTGATCTAGGTATCTCGGTGAAGACCGATGCTGATGTTCGTGGCTACAACGGTCAACGTGTTCGTTCGGACATTGTTGCCATTCTGGAAGGCGAATATGATCTGGGCTGGTCTCGCAATACCGATGGTTCTTTCGACCTGATTGCTGACCTCTGGGGCGTTGCTAAAAAGCACAACCAGACTGAACTGATCAACTCGATCAACCAGAAGTACGCTGTGAACAAGACCCTGTCTGAAGTCAAGCGTCCTGGTCTGCAAAACGCAAACGTCAAACTGGTACTACAAAAGTAGTTTCCTTACGCGTTCCCAAACTAGCGGGTTAACCCTTCCCCGGTTAGCCCGTTTTTTGTTTGGGCATGTAGATTTAGGCGTAAGATGATCGGTAAACGCCTCATTTGGCAGTGAATCGCCCGTCTAACTTGCTGTCTAATCGCAATGCTTTGGCTATGAATCCGATTTCTTTAGAGCTTGATCAACGGATCAGACAATTGATCCGTGACTGTGGTCAGTATGCCGAGCAAATGGCAGCGAGTCAGTTTGAAGTGTTTGAGAAAGGACCCGATGATTACGTCACGAGCATTGATGCGGCGCTTGATCAAAAGCTGTCGGCGGCATTCAAGCTGATGTTTCCTGACGATGGCGTGATCACCGAAGAAAATGCCCAGTCGAGAACCAAGTTTCACGATCACTACAGTCGGCTATGGTGCATCGATCCCATTGATGGGACAGAAGATTTTATTCGCCGTAAGCGTGATTATGCGGTGATGGTGGGATTGCTGCAAAACCATCAGCCGATCGCGGGTTGGCTGTATGCCCCTGCCTATGATCAGCTTTACTATGGCGGTTCAGACTGGGGCTTATTTCAGGCATCAGCAGATGCAGCATCGGAGCCGATGATCGTGACCGAACCTGCGCCTCCCACGATTGGCTTTTGTCCAGTTTTGATTGGTCATCGTGATCAATCACGGTTTGGTAGCGCGATCGCCCAGTTAATTCCAGAAGCTCAGTTTTATTCGCTCGGTAGCTTTGGGCTTAAGGTCGTTGATGTTATTTTAGGGCGAGCAGGGCTTTATCTGTATTTCAACGGTCGGGTCAAGCTATGGGATACAGTCGGGCCACTGGCGTTAGCAAAAGCTGCCGGACTCGTGTGCTGTGACCTGGAGGGGCGATCGATCAGCTTCTCGCCCCAGGATATAGACACCGACACCCTCGCACACAAACAGCCGATCTTAGTCGGCTGGGCTAACTATGTGGAATTGTTACGTCCCAAGCTGAAAGCAGCCGTTGAAACGGTGATGCAAGACCTGGAACCCTTCGTTTAGAGAAGACACTTATACTGGGATGTAAGCATTTTCGGCAACAGTGCGGAAATTTGGCTAGCAGAAGGTGAAGTTCTGAAACGTCGAGCCTGCGATCGTACCCTGGCATCTTTAGACGATGTCTTGAAGATATTTATAAGTGCAGTTCAAAGCTTGCTACTATCTTTCACATCACGTAAAGCTGCCGCTAACTCAAAGAATCCGTAAATTCTCCCTCAAAGAAGGTTCACACCTCCTGCCATGATGGTGTGAAAGCAAGCGTTTTATCCTTTGTCTCCTACTGTCCGCCCCGGTTTAGCGTCATCTTCATTCCATAGACTTTTCATGCAGATCGAAGCGTTTAGTGAACTCTTCCCCCTTTTAACGGCAGCCAGCCCAGAAACGCTGGAGTGGCTCTTGTCGGTTGCTGTTGAACACGAATATCCCGCCAATCGGGCTGTTTTAATGGAAGATGCGTGGGGCAACGCCGTCTATTTTGTCGCTTCTGGTTGGGTCAAGGTACGGCGGCTCTCGGGTTCTGGTGAAGATGTTGTTACGTTAGCGGTGCTGGGTCGGGGAGATTTCTTTGGCGAAATGGCGATTTTGGATGAGTCGCCGCGATCGACCGATGTCATTGCGCTTTCTGCCGTGAAACTCATTAGCATTTCGGCGCAGCGGTTTATTCAGACCTTGTTTAAAGATCCGCAGCTACATCACCGGATGCTGCAATTGATGGTACGCCGCTTGCGACAGACAAACATTCGCTTTCAGCTACGGCACCAACCCCCAGCCGTCAAACTGGCAAATACGCTGGTTTCGCTGGGAGAAAACTACGGGTATGAGTCACCGCATGGGATCGAAATTTTCAACATTCCCTTCAAAGACTTAGCGGATGTTACAGACATCGGCGTTGAGGAAACAGCCAAAATTATGGAAAAGCTGGACAGCAAAGGCTGGATCAAAATTGATGCCACGAGTCATACAGTTTGTCTGATGAACCTCAAACAACTAACGCATCTGGCTGGAAAAGTTTAGAGTCCAGATTGAGACAGTCAGTGGTCAGAACCGCTACAGTACGTTTGTCGGACAGGAGCAGTGTTAGGCATGAATCGAGAAGAACTGGAGCCGGTTGAGCAGAGTGAGCGCTTCCAGTCAACAGGCGTGGCTACAAGGCGAGAGCCTGCTTTACCATCCTTCGCTGAGTCTTTACCGCTTCGGCTTCACTATCAGGTAGCAATGCCAGAACCAGAAGCGCACTTGTTTGAGGTGTGCCTGCACGTTACAGGTTGGCAGCAAGTCGCGGGAGCGTTGCTTGACTTAAAGCTGCCAGTCTGGACACCAGGGTCTTACCTGGTGCGGGAGTACGCGAGACATTTACAGGATTTTGCTGTAGCGGACGATCGCACCAGCACCCCACTACCCTGGCGTAAGCTCAGCAAAAACCACTGGCAGATCGAAACTCAGGGGCATGAAGGCTTCGTCGTTCGCTACCGAATCTATGCCGACGAACTCTCAGTCCGCACCAATCACCTGGATGGCACGCATGGCTACTTTAACGGAGCGGCTCTGTTCTTCTACATCCCAGGGTACGAACGGCACCCACTGCAAATTACGATCGTGCCGCCCGCTGATTGGCATGTAACCACACCGCTTCCAGCGTTACCAGCAGCCAACACCTTTGAAGCACCCGATTTTGACACGCTGGTGGACAGTCCGTTTGAGATTGGTCGCCATGCAATCTATGAGTTTGAAGCGCTGACGAAACCGCATCAGCTCGCCGTTTGGGGAGACGGTAACCTGGAGCCAGAGCGTCTGATTCCAGATATCCAAAAGCTGATTCAGGTCGAAGCAGATCTCTTTGGCGGGTTGCCCTACGATCGCTACCTCTTTTTGCTGCACTTGTCATCACAGGGCTTTGGTGGACTGGAGCATAAGTCATCGTGTTCCTTGATTTATCAACGCTTTGGGTTTCGGAGTAAAGATAAGTACGATCGCTTTATTCAGCTTGTCGCGCACGAATTTTTTCACCTCTGGAACGTCAAGCGGATTCGCCCCAAAGCGCTGGAAGTATTTGATTACGAGCAAGAGAACTACACGCCGTCGCTGTGGTTTAGCGAGGGCACGACCAGTTTTTACGACCTGGTGATTCCCTACCGGGCGGGTATTTATGACTTGCGAACGTATTTGGTCGCGCTGAACCGTGAGCTTACGCGCTTCCAGATGACACCCGGTCGCAAGGTGCAGCCGCTGAGCGAATCCAGTTTTGATGCGTGGATTAAGCTGTATCGATCGGATGCGAACAGCCCTAACTCCCAAATGTCTTATTACCTCAAGGGAGAAATGGTCTCGCTATTGCTTGATTTACTCATTCGTGAGCGGCATGGCAATCGGCGATCGATGGATGACGTGATGCGCCAAATGTGGGAGCAATTTGGCAAGCCTGAAGTGGGCTTTACGCCAGCGCAGCTTCAGGAGGTAATCGAGACTGTTGCTGAAACTGACTTGACGGACTTTTTTGAACGTTATTTGCACAGCACAGATGAACTTCCGTTTGATGAGTATCTCAACCCCTTTGGGCTGCGCTTGATGGCAGATGGTGGCTTAGAGGATGGCGTACCCTACCTCGGTCTGACGCTGAAGACAGAGCAAGGGCGCGAAGTCGTGAAATTTGTTGAGATGGCATCCCCAGCCCGGAAAGCGGGGGTTGATCCAGGTGATGAGTTACTAGCCATGAACGGGCTGCGGGTGAGTGCTGACCAGTTCACCGAACGTCTGCGAGACTTTCAACCGGGCGATCGTGTACAGCTTTCCTTTTTCCATCAGGATGAGCTGCGTTCTAGTACCGTAACGTTGGCAGCACCGCGACTGACTCGCTTTCAGATTGTGCCAGTCGCACAACCATCTCGCAGTCAAGGGCAAAATTTCCTGGGTTGGTTGGGTGTGCCGTTAGAAACCATCAGGGGCTAAGCGACTGTTTGAACCGGCTAAAAAGTCTCGCCATGATGTTTGCCAGCTCGCCCATGCTGAGCAAGAAGCCTTACCCCAGACGATAACCAAAGCCCCGCACTGTAATGATGTACTGGGGACTACTCGGATCTAGCTCTAGCTTTTCTCTTAGCCAGCGAATATGAACATCCACTGTTTTAGAATCACCCATAAAATCGATGCCCCAAACGCGCTCTAACAGTTGATCACGGGAGAAAACACGACGTGGATTGTTCATAAACAATTCCAGTAGCGTGAATTCTTTCGGTGAGAGACTAGCTGCCTCCTCTCGTACCGTCACCCGACATTCTTGGGGGTAAAGCGCAATCTCTTGAAACTGGATGACCAACTGCTCTTGAAGCTGGGGCTGTCGATTGGCGCGACGTAGCAGCGATCGACAGCGTGCAATCAACTCTCGCATCCCAAACGGCTTTGCCAGGTAGTCATCGGCTCCAATCTCCAACCCCACTACCACATCTGTTTCGGTGCCCTTAGCGCTGAGCATCAAAATGGGCGTTGTAATCCCTTCCTGCCGCAGTAGACGACACAAATCTAGCCCATTGATGTAAGGCAGCATTAAGTCGAGAATCAGCAGATCGATCGCAGGCACATCCCCTTCCTCGCTGGTATGTGAGGCACGAATAACCTCTAACGCTTGACGACCATCCTCAACCGCTAATACCTGATATCCTTCATCTGTTAACGCCATTGTGATCGTTTCACGGATCAGCACCTCATCCTCAACGATCAGGATGAAGGGCTGAGCATCTTCAGGAGGCTTGGTTGCGCCGGACGAGCGAATGATTGTATTAAATTTTGCAGCTTCAGACATTCAAGTGCCATAGGTTAGATTCAGCGCTTGCGAGCGAACTAACTGAGTAACTAACCGCCTCAAGCATCAACGCGTTTCCACCACTTTACGATAGGCAGAAAACCGATAGGCAGTCAACGATTAGTCACAGGTTCAGAGCAAAAGCAAGACTGACAAGGACAAACTTTTACAGACAGTTAAGTAATTAGGCGCGTCAGTCATTGGCTGCAAGGTTAAGCCTCAGTAAATTTGAGGTTAAGCCTGAAACAATGACTTCTTGAGAACAGCTTAAATACAGTAAAAGGCATTGAAATACCCACCAGCATCATACAGATTTTTCTAAATATGGCAAACCTCACAGACGCACTATGCCAATGCATATGAATACTATTTGAACCGCCATGCTGCTAGCTTAAGTTGTGATTTCTGTTAGCTTGAATCGATTTGATCCGTTTCACCAAAACTGAGCAAGTCTTGTAGAACGTACTCACCCATCCTTTGTTATGAACATTGCTGGTAGCGATTTACGAACACGATCGCATGATTAGATGCATAAACTGAGCTAATCTTTGGCAACATTCCATCTGATGCAGCGATCAATTTTCACTACAAGCGAGTGGTTAGCAATCAGGGTGAGTTTGATCGCCAAAGTTCCGAGCATAGCGTTAAAGGCAACGTTGAACTAACGAAAGATCAATCAGTAGCAAACCAGGGATAACAACCTACTTTGATGCGACAATTTTGCTTGATCATGTATCAAGACTAAAACCGTTAAGGCTGGAAGCTCTGTATGCAAAAAATCGATCGCCAGCGTGAGCATCAAGCGAATGAACGTACCTTTCTAGCGTGGCTGCGAACTGCCATCGCACTGATAGGGTTTGGGTTTGCGATCGCCCGTTTTGGTCTGTTCTTGCGTGAGCTACAGGCTGCTTTAACGCATCAGGATGCATCACCGCCCTCGTTTTTGAGTTCTCAAGGTATTGGCGTTGTCCTGGTTGCGGCTGGCATTGTCGTCATTCCACTTTCTGTGTGGCGATACAATCGCACTTTTTGGCAAATTGAGCGCAATGATTATCAGCCTAACCGCCTGCTAGTTTGGGTGACGGCTGGAGTGGTAACACTTCTGGGGCTGCTTAGCCTGCCTTTGATGCTATGGCGACAGCCAATCGCGCCTCGCCAGAGTCGTGCTGTTGAGCCACCAGCGAATTCAACATCGCGCCACGATGACCGTTAAAAGACTTTTGCCTTGAGAAACGCTTCAACCGTGGCGCGATCGGGCAACGATGATTGTGCGCCTGCTTTTGTGGCGGAAAGTGCGCCCGTCGCCGCTCCCCAAGTGATTGCCTGCTGGATAGACAAGCCCTCTGCCAAGGCAACCGCCAGCCCACCATTAAACGCATCGCCAGCCGCAACGGTATCGACAGCCTCGACTGGAAAGGCAGCGACAAAAAACGATTCTTCTGGTGTCGCGCAGAAAACTCCATTAGCACCCAACTTAACCACAACGGTTTTCACACCACGCTGCTGCAAGACGGTGGCTGCTTGTGCGGCAGTCTTAGGGTCATTCACTGGAAAGCCAACTAATTGGGCTGCTTCAACCGCGTTGGGCGTAATGATATCCACAAAGGAATAGAGGGCGGCTGGAATGTCCGATCGCGCGGGGGCTGGATCTAAAATCACGCGGACTCCAGCTTGATGTGCGGCTTTTGCAGCAGCGACCACAGCGGGTAAGGGAATTTCAAATTGCAGCAAGAGTGCGGCGGCATCGGGTAAACGCTGGATGACCCGATCGACATCGATCGCGCCCACCTGTCCATTTGCACCTGGAATCACAATGATCTGATTTTCACTCCGATCATCCACCGCAATCATGGCGACTCCTGAAGGTGTGGCATCATCCACCCACACATCTGACGTATCTACGCCAGCCACCTGAAGCTTGATGAGTAAGGTTTGTCCAAACTCATCACTACCGACACGTCCCACCATCACGGTAGGCACGTCTAACCGTGCTACGGCTACTGCCTGGTTTGCGCCCTTGCCACCAGGAACGGTCGCAAAACTATAGCCCAGAAGTGTTTCACCCGGCACCGGCAGCGAAGGCGTTCTGGCAACTAAATCCATATTGATGCTGCCAAAAATGATGATGTGTGTTTGGTTCATAATGACCTGGCTGATGGTGATGGCGCTACTGGCGATCGGCGCAAGCTGGTTTGTACTACGACGAACCGTATGAGGCGTACAAATCTATGCAGTGGGTGGAAACCAACGAGCGGCAAGGCTTACAGGCATTAAAGTTAATCGGGTGCTGCCGTTTGTCTACGGCGTGAGTGGATTGCTGGCAGGCTTGGCGAACATGTCGTACTGCTGGCAGTTGCTGGTGAAAGGTCTTGTGATTATTGTTGCCGTGACGATCGATCGACTCCGTAGACGAGGAGTGCGTTAAGCAGCCGTGGTAACGTCCCGACAATAGAATGGAACCGTTCATTTGGCTAAGGCTGATGCGTCTTCAGCCAGCGCATCAACGCGATCGTCATACCAGATCGCTTCGATCGCGTTGGCAATCTCTATCCCCTGTTGCGGCTCCTCCAACAACACCGTAACGTGCCCCAACTTGCGTCCCAGCCGCGATTCTGCTTTGCCATACCAGTACAGATGAGCGTTGGGGATTGCTGCCAACTGCTGACGCTTTTCCTGATAGTCGCTTTGAGAGTCTTCATACCCCAGGAGATTCACCATCACCGCTCCAGCCGCCTGCATTGCTGAGCTACCCAAAGGAAGCCCGCAGACGGTTCGCAACTGTTGTTCAAATTGAGATGCTTCGCAGGCATCCAGCGTAAAGTGCCCGGAATTGTGAGTGCGGGGAGCAATTTCATTCACTAGCACCCTACCGTCCGCCGTGAGAAAGAACTCAATGCCAAACACACCCACGACTTGCAGGCTGTTTAGTAAAGTGTGGACGATCGCTTCCACATCCGCCACGATCGCCGCATTTACATCAGCCGGAGCAAACACACGACGGCAAACCTGCTGCTCCTGCTGCGTCTCGACGATTGGGTACACAACGATGTCGCCCGTCACAGAGCGAGCGGCGATCGCTGCCAACTCTCGTTCAAACGGTACAAATGACTCCAGTAAAAGCGAACAGCCTCTTAATTGCTTTAACGTACTGTCCAACTCCTGAGCGTTCTTCACGATGAACGTCCCCTGCCCGTCATAGCCATGCCGTCGAGTTTTAAGCACAACTGGAAACGAAAAAGAGGGATTTTGAGTTGCTCCTGGCTTCTGAGTGCTGACCCCTAACTCCTGCTGCCTGTCCTCTTCTAGCGCCAAAAACTGAGGGGTTAGCAAGCCTAAATCACGCAGATAGCAACGCTGGTGATACTTGTCCAGCAGCGGTTTAAGGGTAGCCAAACTAGGGCGAAAGCAGACACCCTGTTTTTCCAATAGTGCCAAAGCTTCCAGGTTAACGAACTCGTTCTCAAATGTGATGACATCGCACTGAGTTGCAAGCTGTGCCGTTGCCGTCGCGTCATCGATCGCTGCCAAAACCACAGCCGCCGCGATGCTCACTGCCGGATCGTCACTGGATGGCGTTTGCACGATTAATTCAACACCCAATTTTTTTGCCGCGCCTGCCATCATCCAGGCAAGCTGACCGCCGCCAATCATACCCACACGCTTCATCACAGTTCCTTAGCTCCTGGCGATCGCCCACTCCCTACTCCCTACTCCCCACTCCCCACGCCCTCTTCCCTCAGCGACACCCCAACGACTCCCGCGTCTCCACACCCGTTTTCGGATTCACGCCACTTGCCAGTTTGCACAAGTCTCGAAGCTGAACCCGATCTAAAATCGCATCGCTGAAATCGGTTCCAGTAATATTCACACCATCAAAAACCGTTCGCAGCATCATTGTATTCACCAGAACAGCGTCACTTAGATCGACGCGAGAAAGCTTCACCTGGTCTAACATGGCTTGGGTTAAGTCAGCACCGTGCAAATTCGTTTCCGTCATCGTTGAAGCACTAAATACAGCACCAGCCAAATCCGCATTGGCAAAATTGGCGCGGTTAAGATTGGCGTTTGAAAACTCCGCGACTCGCAGTGATTGCCCAGAGAAATCTTTGCCTGCCAGTTCAGCATTGCTATAAGAGGGTGGGGGCGCATATTGGGAAGAGTATTTAGCACCTGTTGCTGCCTGTGCCTGAACTGGAAGGATCGAGAAACCAAGCAGCAATGCCAACAAGGTGGCGAAAAAGCGATTAATTAACATTTCATTGAGCAGGCTATCGAAGTTACGTTTTTTAGTGTGGTCAGATTTTAGTGTAGTCAGAAGTGGACCTGCTGTCATAACCGAAATGCCCTGCTGTACAGCAGGCAAAGAATCACTTTTAAGCTTTTGTAGCTGTTTTCCAGCGATCGCCTACAAAACGGGCAAATTTCCTTAAGTTTGAGCGATCGTTTCAATTTCCGTAATGCTGCTGCCAAAGCCTGTAGGGAAAAGCTAGGGTAGCGAGTAACCTCCAGGCACACGGAACACGTTTCTAATTGTAAAGCCCTAAGCCCTTGAGCTTGCTAGAAATGGGCATACCAGGACGGTTGCCAGTGATCAAAAAGAAGCAAGGTGACTTAGAACTCGATCCTCTACCGCCACTCCTGACTCCTCACCCCTCACTCCTTACCTCCTATGCCACCAGCACTTGCCATTTCCACCCGTGGACTGACCAAGCGATTTGAGCGACACATTGCAGTGAATGATGTCGATTTACAAGTAGAGGCAGGCGAAGTTTATGGCTTGATCGGTCCTAATGGCGCAGGGAAGACGACGCTGATTCGCATGTTGGCGACAGCAGAAGAGCCAACCGTTGGCGAAATTTATCTTCACGGTGAGCCGCTTTTGCGCGATCGCGACAACCCTAATCTGAAGCGCCAGCTTGGCTACCTGCCTGACGATTTTCCCCTTTACGATGATCTGACCGTTTGGGATTACCTCGATTACTTTGCACGGCTGTATCGCTTGCAACAACCGCATCGTCAGCGGCGCTTAAAGGATGTGCTGGAACTGGTGCAGCTTACCCACAAACGCCATAGCCTGATTGCCACCCTTTCGCGAGGGATGAAACAACGACTCAGCCTTGCCCGCACGATTATGCACGAACCGCTGCTGCTGTTATTGGATGAACCGGTATCAGGGCTAGACCCGATCGCCCGTGTGCAGTTTCGCGAAATCATCAAGGCGTTGCAAGACACGGGTATGACGATTCTGATTTCATCGCATGTACTGAGCGACTTGGAGGAACTTTGCACCTCGGTTGGCATCATGGAATTGGGCTACCTGGTTGAGAGTGCGTCCCTCAAGAATCTGTACGATCGCCTCGGTCGTCAGCAGATCGTAGTGGCGACAATGGGCGATCTTGAGGCGCTCAAAGCTGAGTTGAACCACTGCCCACAGGTTGAAGGGATGGACGTTGTGCCAGAGACGCAAAGCCTCTGTGTTCACTTTTCGGGTGGGGTGCCGGAAGCAGCGGACTTGTTGCGTTCGCTCATCGCTGCTGGTATCCCGCTGACTGAATTTCACCGCACACAGGAAAATCTGGAAAGCATTTTTCTCAAAATGGGACATCAGCAAACGTCATAGCGGTTGTTACTGGTTAGTTGTTGGTTGTTAGAAGTCAGGGTCAGAAACAACTCAAAGCTCAAGCCTTCTCATTCCTCGCCCCTTACACTTTTGCATCAATGTTGCTTAACAGGCTGCTTCAACTTAGCGATCGCAACCCTCAGCTTTTGCGAGAGGTCAAAGGGCGTGTAAATCGGCGCAATATGCTGGTGACGCTGGTTCTATCGCTGGTAACGCAACTTCTGATCGTAGGACACAACTGGCAGCGCCTTAACTCAGCCTATGGCGAAGTGAGAGTGAGTCCCTTGATGTGTCGTAGCTGCTGGTTTGAGATTTCCAACACGACGATGTGGGTGGCGTTGACGCTATTACTCTTTTTGGGAAGCTACCTACTGGTAAGGGATATCGCAAGTGAGGAGCAACGAGGCACTCTAGACTTTGTGCGCTTGAGTCCAGCCTCCAGTCAAAGTGTTCTACTAGGTAAGCTGTTGGGTGTGCCAATTTTGCTGTACTGGGCGATCGCCCTTGCCATACCGCTCCATGTGTGGTCGGCGGTAAGCGCTGGTTTACCGCTATTAGCAATCGTGGGTGTGTATCTACTTTCAGCCATCTCCTGTGTGTTTGTTTACAGTTTTGCACTGCTCCACAGCATGAGTTGGGGAGCTAAGGCAAAAGGTCTGTATGTCATGCCCCTCGTTGGCATTGTTTACGTTGTTCTACAACTGTTGGGACTCTATTGGAGTCATCCCTGCAGACACCTTATTGAAGCTGAAGCAAATCAGCATTGCTCTACTGTTCTAGACGATTGGTTCTTAGGGCTGCTTGGCTTTCTGTTGATTGGTATGAGTACACTATCCATTTGGTTTTGGCGTTTATGTATTCATCGTTTTCATCATCCACCGTTACGCTTCTGAATCGTGATCATCTACTTTTGTTGCTTTAACCTTTGACATTAACTGCTTCAGCTAACCGTCTCTGCTCAAAATCTCTTTCACTCTTGCTGCTTTCTAACCTGGAGTATCCATCGTTATGACATTTAACTGGTTCGACAGATTCAGTGATTGGAATCCCCAAGTCTTTCGCGAACTGAAAGGTCGCCTGAAGCAACGCAACGTTATTCTTGCCATTGTGGGGTCGTTGACGACGCAACTTTTGGTGCTGATGTATTTCTGGAATGTGTTGCCTGTTGCACGATCGACGGAGCCAAACACCGACGCAAATGATCTTTACATCAAGTACAACACCTACTGCACAGGTAAGGGGAGCTACCGATCGTTTCAGTGCCTTTACGATGCGGTTGGCAATCCGCAGGTGAATTGGCAAAACTGGTGGTCAGATCTGTTTCAAACACTTAGCTGGGCATTGCCATGTGTCCTCTTGGTCGCGGGCGTTTACCTGCTCATTGGCGACCTGGGGAAAGAGGAGCGTCGGGGCACGCTGAACTTTATTCGCCTGAGTCCGCAGACTAGCCAGAGCATTCTGTTGGGCAAGCTATTAGGGGTACCAGCAATTCCGTATCTCGCAGTATCGCTGGCGGTGCCGCTACACCTGATGGCGGCGAAGGGGGCAAGTGTGTCGATCGTCAATACTCTGAGCGTTTACCTACTGACCGCTGCTGCCTGTGCCTTTGTCTACAGTGCGGCTTTGCTATATGCCCTAATGGGAGGCTTTCAAGGCTGGATCGGCGCGATTGCAATCGTGATGGGCTACATGTCTTTCTTCCAGGTGTTGCTGGTTTCCCCTGACTGGCAGATGCAATGGTTCCACTTGTCGATCGGTCACTATGACGACTTTGGGCTGGTGTTGGCGCTGCTGACGCTGGGCACTGGCGCTTATTGGCTGTGGCAGGCAGCGAATCGACGCTTCCGCAACCCCAATGTGACACTGTTGAGCAAAAGTCAGAGCTACCGCATGACGCTTTGCTTCGAGATCTGGCTGCTCGGATTTGTCTTTCGCGAAATGAAGGCATACGATCATCCCTTTGGTTACTTGATCGCGCTGGGCTTTTTTAATCTGCTGTGGTTTGCAGTGCTGCTTGCAGCGCTGACCCCTCAACGACAAATGCTGCTGGATTGGGCACGGTATCGACGTGAGCGGGTTGTGAGTGCTAAACAGTTCTGGAGCCGATCGATTGTCAACGATTTAGTCTGGGGTGAAAAAAGTCCGATGCTGGTCGCGATCGCGGTTAACCTGCTGATTGCGTTTGCGGTTGTCTTACCCTGGATGCTTACTTGGGGCAACGCTAGCAATCCGCTTCAAGGGTTTGCGGTGATTCTTTTGGGTGCAACCTACACGCTGATTTGCGCGGCGATCGCTCAATTGATGATGTTTATGAAGTCTCAGAAGCGAGCAATTTGGGCGGCAGGGACGATCGCGGCTGTCACCATTCTGCCGCCAGTTGTGCTGGGCTTTTTGCAGCTTTACCCAGACAAAGCACCGCTGGCGTGGTTATTTTCGGTTGGTGCTTTTTCGGTACTGCAATCCAGCATCTCGATGACAACCGTGTTCACTGCCTTTCTAGGTCATCTCGGTATTCTCAGCTTGCTGTCGCTGCGCTTAACGCGTCAACTGCAACGAGCAGGCGCATCGGAGACAAAAGCGCTAATGGCAGCCAGCAAAGCGTAGCACTAGAGGCTAGAGGCTGAAAATTTTCCGTTCAGCCTCTATAGCTGTCACCCTCAAGATGAGGGCATTGGGATTAAAGCGGGTATGTGGGCGATGCTCCCAGTCGAGGGGTTCCACCGCTGCACCATGTCCTAAGCAATCTGTCTGTAGATGTGGCTTTTCACTCAGACTTTCCGCATGGGCAGTTTCAGCGCTTTTTTCACCAAATCGGGAATTTGCCAGGGACGATCGGCGACAGGAATTTTGGCACGTCGAAACGCATTGATTTTGCTGTCTGCCGTACCAATTTCAGTGCCTAATTCAGCGATTTGAGAGTTGATGATGGCTCCCGCGTGACCCATGCGTCTGCCTTTAGGTGCAGTGCGTCCAGCGACATAGGCAATCACGGGTTTGTCGATCGCTTCAGCAATGTAGTGTGCAGCAGCTTCTTCGCTATCACCGCCAATTTCCCCCACCAGCACAATGACTTCCGTGTTTTCATCCTCATCCAAAATTTGGAGCCACTGCGGAAAAGATGAGCCCACGATCGCGTCGCCACCAATGCAAACCCCGATCGACTGCCCTAACCCCGCTTGCGTCAGCTCCAGCGCAATTTCATAGGTCAGCGTACCGCTTCGGCTAATTAAGCCAACTCGTCCTGGTGTGTAGAACTCGCCTGGGTGCAGCCCTAAGAGCAGTTGACCAGGAACAATAATGCCAGGACTGTTCGGACCAACAATGAGCGTTTCGGTTGCTTCGGCCTTGCGCAGTAAACTCACCATATCCAGCGGGGGAATGCCTTCAGTAATGAGGACAATCTGACGAATACCAGCCGCGATCGCTTCCAGCGCTGCATCCAACGCTGCATACGGCTGCACAAAAATTATGGTCGAATCGACCGCTCCAACAACCGACAGCGCTTGCTCAACCATATCAAACACCCGGATGCCCTGCTGCGTTGTTCCGCCCCATCCGGGGCTGACTCCCGCAACGATGCGAGTACCGTATGCCTGCATCAGTGGCGCATAGGTTGCACCTAATGGCTCCGTAATGCCCTGTATAAGAACTTTGCTGTCTGGTGTGAAATTCATAACCGTTGATGATTGAGACGAGATCGCACCGTGAGAAACCTAATAGTATCCAGAATGCATGAGAAAAGCGAACTCTACTGCTATTCAGGTCACAGTACAGTCAATTTGTCGAGGGAGAAATTACTCAGGGGAGAGGTGTAAGGGGAGAGGAATCTTGAGGTTTGACTTTCTAAACTACTCCTCACTTTCACGTTGTCTTCTACGAATTACGTGCCGCAGCCTTTGCCATCGCGACCGCATGTGTAACGGCTTCGTTGAGACTATCAATGAGAGAAACCTGAACCGTTTCTAGCCGCGATCGTGCCAGTTCGCGATCGCGACCGACTAGCCGCACCACTAATTGAGGAAACCGAGTGGCATGAGCGATTAGCGCCTCAGGACTAATCTCACTGATGCTGCGTGGCTTACGCACCCGACTGAGCAAATATTTTGTGATCACGGTGGCGATGTCATCACAGGGGATCAGCCCACTGACCAAATTAATCAGTAAAACTCGCACCTGTTTTGTTTGCACCATCTGCTCTAGCCCACGCTCTAACTGTTCACGGAATCCTGCTGGTGACGCATCCCACTGGGTCTCACCACCCAGGTTGAGAAAGACGGCTGGGTTACCACCCGCTTGAGCAACAGCATCCATCGTCGCCATCGTTAGCCCCGCACCATTGCACAACACCCCAATCTGACCCTCTGGCTCCATCGCGATGGGAGCCGTGCTGTGGTGTCCGGCCTGATTAGCGTCTGCCTTGGCAATCAGGGCTGACAAAGCGGGATGACGTGCCAGGGCATCATCATTCACGGTAATTTTGCCGTCTAGCGCCATGACCTCGCCCGTGGCAGTCACACCCAGCGGGTTAATTTCTACGAGGTCTAAATCATTTTGGACGAAGAGCCGATACATTTTCTCCAGCATGGCGCTGACCGATTCGATGAGCGTCCCCTGAAGCCCCATTTTGAGCGCCAGACGACGCGCATAAAAGGGCGAAAATTCCTGGTCGACGACCACGTGCTGCATCTGTTCGAGCGCGGTTTGCACGTCAATGCCACCCTTCTGTGAACCCAGCAGCACGGGACGACAAATCGATCGATTCAAAACGACTGCTAGATAAAACTCGCGATCGACGTTGTACTTTGCCTCTGCCAGCAAGACGGTTGGGTATTCGCCCATGATCGGCAGATTGAAAATAGTTTGCGCGGCTGCTACTGCATCGATCGTGTTTTCAACAAAACGTACGCCCCCCACTCGTCCACGACCCCCAATGTATACCTGCGACTTCAACACGACTGGGTAGGGAATGGTTAGCCCTTTTAGATCTTTGGGGCGATCGATCCGTTGGGATGGCAGCACCGGAATGCCCATCTCGCGAAACAATTCCTTTGCCTGGTACTCCAATAAATCCATATCGCTGCTACCTTGCTCACCCATTTTTATTGACGAAGCCCTCATCCAAAGATAGACCCTTACCTGGGCTTCTCTCTACCGTGCTGTTGATTCAAGCTTTGGAAGCGATGACTTAAATTAACGCCAGACAATATTTTTAGAGAGATTATCATATGCCAGATTTGGGCGAACAAGCGCTTAGTAAAATTGCTGAAGTTGGACTGTCTAGTCAACTTGATGCGGTGGAAAACCTGGACGTAACCATTAAAACCGACCCGGGGAAAATGCTTTCGGGCGCGGTTGATTCCGTGACGGTGCATGGCAAAGGGATGGTCATGCAGAAAGACCTCCGCGTCGAGGAGATGCAGCTCAAGACCAGCCGCATTGCGATCAATCCCCTCAGTGTTGCGTTTGGCAAAATCGAGCTGACCCACCCCACTGATGCCGAAACGCACGTTGTGCTGACCGAAAGCGATATCAATCGCGCGCTTAACTCCGAGTTTATCCGCGAAAAGATGCAAAACTTGAGGGTGGATGTTAACGGCACCCCTGTGACTGTTGACACACAGCAGCTAGAGTTTGGTCTACCCGGTGCTAACAAAGTACTGCTTAGCACCAATGTTGTTTTAAAAGCAGGCGAAACAAAGCGGGTTTCCTTTACAGCCGTGCCGCGTGTTAGCCCCAACGGTCAATCGATCGCGCTGGAAGACGTTGAGTACCTCGAAGGAAAAGACCTCTCCCCTGACCTAACGGAAGCCATGCTAAACCAGGCACACGCATTGCTTGATCTGCAAAACTTTGAGCTTGGAGAGATGGCGCTACGGTTAAAGACTCTGGATGTTCAAGAAGGCAAGATGGTGCTTCGGGCAGTGGCTCATATTGAGCAGCTTCCTACTACATAGAGCGCTCAAGGCTAGTACTTACTCCCTCCGAGATAGCTAGTCTCTCTCCGTTGGAAAGATGAGCTTTTCTTGTCCTACCTCTAATCTGGACAAAGATGTAGAAGAGGGCTGTGTTATGAATAAGGACTCTATGCCGAACGATAACGAAGCGGGCATTAATCAACCAATGACTCCTGAGGAAGTTGATCCTGCTCAAAAACGGGAACACAAGGAGATGATGGCAAATACCCCGCAGCGCACAACCAATCCAGGCGATCGCATTGATGAATCCAAATCTCTGGAAGAAAAGGCACAGCAAGTAGCCGTTGATGCGCCTGATATTACGGGTGACCATATTGTTGTACCGACGTACTTTGTAGTGGATGAGCCAGATGGCAGCCAGAAAGCACTGCACCACGTTAAAGATGCCGAAGAAATTTCTGATGTCATCCGTCAAGCTGGCTATGGTGGCTGAGCGCTGCGGCTAAAGGTACTACTCCACAGCGATCGTTTACATCACTAAACCGCCTATGTGATGTGAGAAAACTCGGCACCTGGGCAGTTTGCAAATTGCAAAGACATGAGCAACCAAGAACGTTCGTGTTGCCGGAAGCCGTTTTGTGAGCGATCGTTGGTCAGTCTTAAGTAAAGCTGTCTAGATACAAATCCGCTTGGAGGATTGTGTTTATGATCAGGACACTGAATACTTGTTTGATAGACCGACTCAACGCTTGTCCTTTCCTCTAAGCTCATTAGGAGTGGAGGAGAAGCACGACGTTGATGACCAGCCTAACGGTATGAGAAACAAGCTGCAATTATGCAAACGAGCCACGCACAGTCCGCTGCCAAACCCCCTGCTCTCATGCCAACGCCTCTTTCCAGGCAAGATGCTTGGTCTCGCACTGTTCGCCCCTTGGGAGCCTATGCTATCCAGGGCGTTGCGGTTCTGGACAAAGCGTTGCTCGCCTTAGATTCTATTCGGGGTTACTTGCTACAGGTTGACCCGGCAACAGACAATGCGACGATGATCAACCCCTGTCAGGTGGATGATTTCATCGCCGCGACTGGGTTGGCTGTTTGGGAAGAGAGCATCTGGTTTGCACGGGAAGCGAATGTCTATACTTGCAGCCTCAATGATCTAACGCCGCAGCTTTTTGTCACCATGCCCTATGAGGTAGACGGTGTGGCAGTTTGGGAATCGACGGTCTACGTTGCCAGCCAAAAAGAGGGCTATATCTCTATCTTTGAGCGTCAGTCGCGGCGGTTGATTACTCGCTTGCCTCTACCGGGTGTGGGTACCGCTAATCTGACGGTGCGTGGTGAAGAACTGTGGGTGTGCGATCGCCTGGAGCAAACGGTTTATTGCCTCGATCGTGCCACTGGCGAACAACAGTTTTGTGTCTTAACTCCCTTTGAGTTTCCGACTGGGCTGACGTTTTATCCGCATCCAGAACAAGGACAAGACATCCTTTACGTCTCCTATGCTGGTGAAGAACCGTACATCCGGGATAATCCAAACAATCTAGAGGAGCCACTGGAGCTAACGTTTCGCGATCGCACCTTCATCCATCCCCTCTACATTCAGCATCATCCCAGCGATCGCTACACGCTCTCCAATGGCTATCTGATCGAGATGTCGTATGCCGAGGAACTGCTGCCGCTAGAAGAGGTCGCAATCCAGAATTTGGAATGGCGGATTGCGCTACCGACCGAAACGCATCGCCAAAAAATTCTGCACGTTGAAGCAATCGGACTTCCATTTACCGAAGAACTGCAAGACGGGCAACGGGTGGCGGTTTTCCACTTCAAGACGCTCAAATCTCACGAGCGGCAAATTTTTGGCTGGAAAGCACTTTTGGAAGTACGCGGCATCAAATATGCCCTGACACCAGACGATGTAGACAATCTGCCCCCTCTACCCGCCGATTTTTACACCCGTTACCTCGTCGATGACGATTACCTGGCAATGGACACACCCGTAATCCAGCAGGCGGCAAGAGAAGCGATCGGCACAGAAACGAACTTGCTACGAAAAATCTTGAAAATTCGTAACTACGTGTACGATCGCCTCTCCTACAGCCTCACTCCACACATTGATACGCCAGATGTTGTCTGGGAGCGAGGCATCGGTTCGTGTGGTGAGTATGTCGGTGTCCTGCTAGCACTGGCCCGGTTGAATGGCATTGCCTGCCGTACGGTTGGTCGTTACAAGTGCCCTGCCAAAGCGGAACAGCACCACGTACCGTTAGAGCCAGACTACAACCACGTCTGGATTGAGTTTTACGTGCCGGGATACGGTTGGCTACCGATGGAATCAAACCCAGATGATGTGGTTGAACGTGGACCTTACCCAACTCGGTTCTTTATGGGGTTGCCCTGGTATCATGCCGAGATTGGTAAGGGGATTCCGTTTGAAACAATGTCTACACAGGATGATGGTGTAGATGTTTCGATCGGAGAGCTAGCCATTAACCATGTTCGCTTTACGATTCTTGGCGAACTGCCGCCGTCTCATGCAGCTAGCCTCTGATCACAAATTGTTCACTGAGTTTGTAGAACGCTGCTGCTTCCACCTACCTGTCGGAAGCAGATTGTGTCATCACAATTAAGGCAGTGTAACTTGCAGGCAAGGACGCAAGACCCTTCAATAGTCGCCGTTGACAATTGATTTATAAAGGTGTCTAAATCTTTGATGACTACCTGTGAAGTACTTTCATGAGGCGCTCACTCCACGAGTGAGCGTCGATTGATACAGTCAGTTTGCCCACTGGTAAGTAGGTGGGTGGAATTAAATATAAAATAGCTGTAGGTTGGGTTGAAGCATGAAACCCAGCGCCCGCATGGGTTACGCTTCTCTAACCCATCCTACAAATGATTGTGCCTTCTTACTGTAAAAGTCTGCGATGTAGGCATTCTATAAATGTGAAGTCTATACTTCAACTAGAGCAATTCTAAAGGGCGTATTTAAGGCAAGTAAAACGTGATTAGGAAGCGTTTATCTTTCTTAAGTTAGCTAGTACTAAAAGAAACAGGTTAAGGATGAACAGCATTTATCGGAGATCCTTAAGCATAACTATCAGCTTCGCTGTAGGCTTCAGCATTACCTACTTTGGAGCTTATCTTTGGCTAAGTCGAGGCGGGATGATGGAGTCCATACAATCTGGCGGTCAAATGTTTTGGACTTTTCAAGGGTGTCGAATGCGAGTGGATCAATACTCTCCTAAGAGTTCTACGTATGATCCAGAACTTGTCGATCGAGAGATAAAGTACTTGACCCTGTTCTTTCCTTTGGTAAAGCTGGATCGTCTATTATTTAGTAATTACCATATTTTAGATGACAACATTCCCAGCATGGGTGGCTAAGAAATGAACTTCTACTGCGGACATACTATGTTCATCTGCTTGAAGAACTCCAAAATTACTTGTCTAAAAGCTGAACCTGGAACAGTCATTGACTTCAGCAATTCCAAATTCAGATTTTGACAGGTGGTAAGGGCAAGGAGGAGAATCAGAA
>JACMKO010000442.1 GCA_014380065.1 Leptolyngbya sp. ES-bin-22
AACTCAAAACTCAAAACTTCAACCCTTCAGCCTTCATCCTTTAGCCTTTCCCCCTTTCCCCTGGAATCTGATAAAATTTTGAGTTCGCACAGAACTCGACCCTCGCAAGGAGACTCCCACTATGGCGCGGATGTATTACGACGCGGATGCCAATTTAGATTTGCTGGCTGGAAAGACGATCGCGATCGTTGGCTACGGTTCTCAAGGTCATGCCCACGCGCTAAACCTGAAAGATAGCGGCATGAACGTCATCGTAGGACTGTATCCCGGCAGCAAGTCGGCGATTAAGGCAAAGGAGTCTGGGCTAACGGTGTATTCGGTTGAAGAAGCGGCAAAACTCGCTGACTTCATCATGATCTTGCTGCCAGATGAAGTGCAAAAAACGGTCTATAAGAACGAGATCGAGCCACATTTGACCGAAGGCAAGGTACTGGCGTTTGCTCACGGCTTTAACATTCACTTCGCTCAAGTCGTTCCGCCTAGCGATATTGATGTTGTGATGGTAGCGCCTAAAGGGCCAGGGCACCTTGTACGTCGCACCTACGAGCAAGGTGAAGGCGTACCGTGTCTGTTTGCGGTGTTTCAAGATGCATCAGGTCAGGCGCGCGATCGAGCGATGGCGTACGCCAAAGGCATTGGCGGCACCCGTGCAGGCATCCTCGAAACCACCTTCCGCGAAGAAACCGAAACGGATCTCTTTGGTGAACAAGTCGTACTCTGCGGCGGTTTAACGGCTTTGATCAAAGCTGGCTTTGAGACGCTCGTCGAAGCTGGTTACCAGCCCGAAGTGGCGTACTTTGAATGCCTACACGAAGTCAAGCTCATTGTGGACTTGATTGTGGAAGGTGGACTTGCCAAAATGCGTGACAGCATCTCCAACACCGCCGAGTACGGTGATTTTACGCGCGGTCCTCGCATCGTCAACGACGAAACCCGCGCTGAGATGCGGAAGATTCTGCACGAAATTCAGACGGGTCAGTTTGCCCGCGAGTTTGTGCTGGAGAACCAGTCTGGTAAACCTGGATTCACTGCTATGCGTCGTCGGGAAGCTGAGCACCCGATCGAAGCTGTTGGCAAAGACCTACGCGCCATGTTTAGCTGGCTGAAGAAAGCCTGATTAAGATAGCGCATTGATTGGACGGCAGCCTGCTGACATTATGGGCAGGTTGTCGCCTTGTCCTGAACATTGCAAATTGACCATGAAGAATGAAGGTAGTCTCATGCTTCAAGCGTTGGAACTCTGCTAAGGTTTAGCGAAAAGTGGGTCGGGAGGTCTTTAGAAATTACCTTTCCGCTGTCTAAAGCTGGTTTAGCACTGCGATCGCTTAAATTAAAGCCTGCTTTATCGTCCTACGTGATCCAGGCATTTAGTCATTTATCAAGAGAGCGCTTTCATGACCGAGTGGATTACCAATACAATGACCTCTCTGGGCTATCTGGGGATCGGTCTATTGATGTTTCTGGAGAACCTGTTTCCGCCGATTCCTTCAGAACTCATCATGCCGCTAGCAGGGTTTACCGTCGCACAGGGCAAAATGAGCTTTGTTCCAGCCGTGCTTGCTGGCATTATTGGCACGATGCTGGGGGCATTGCCCTGGTATTACGCAGGTAAGGTTATGGGCGAGCAGCGGCTCCGGCGCTTAGCCGATCGCTACGGTCGATGGCTTACGCTCTCTGGCAAGGATATTGACAAGGCAAACCATTGGTTTAGCCGTCACGGTGCTAAGACAGTGCTGTTTTGTCGCTTGATTCCAGGTGTGAGAACGCTGATTTCTCTACCAGCAGGCATTAACCAGATGCCGATCGCGCTGTTTCTGGTGTATTCAACGGTGGGTACAGCGCTTTGGGTCTTGCTGCTGACCGCCTTGGGGTATTTTCTGGGTAACAATTACAGCCTCGTCGAAACCTATCTAGCACCCGTTTCCAAGCTTGTCCTACTGGGCTTGCTCGTGATGTTGGTTGTTTGGGCAGTCCGACGCAAAAAGCGCCGAGCGACTTGATGCGAAAGGCATCTAGATGGGTAGTCCCGCTACGTTTTGTGAAGCGAACTCCTGAGCAGACTGAGATGATCGAAGCTACTACGACAATCACTCTCCCTCTTCAAAGAGATGATTTAGGGTGGGGTCAACGACTTGAAAAGCGCTAATCAGGAAGCTAAAAAACTATGGATGACCACTTAAAACAACTCGTGACATCCTTGGGGTATTGGGGTGGACATCTAGCGCTTTGGGCGATCGTGTTCGCAGAATCAGGCTTGCTGATTGGCTTTTTTTTGCCAGGAGACAGCTTGCTGTTCACAGCAGGCATCCTGGCATCTCAAAACTTACTCAACATCCAGCTTCTCGTGGTCGGCGCTTTTATCTGTGCCGTTGTGGGGGATAATGTTGGCTATCTCACAGGTCATAAGTTTGGTCGTCGCCTTTTCCGCAAGGAAGACTCCTGGCTCTTTCACAAAAAGCACCTGACCACTGCCCAAGCGTTCTATGACAAGCATGGCAAAAAAACAGTTGTACTGGCACGTTTTATGCCGATTGTCCGTACCTTTGCGCCGATCGTCGCGGGCATTGGTGCCATGCACTATCGCACGTTCATCGCCTACAACCTCATTGGCGGTTTCATCTGGACGTTTGGCATTACGCTGTTGGGCTACTTGCTGGGAAAATATATTCCTGATGTCGATAAGTATCTGTTGCCAATCATTGGGGTGATGATCGTTGTCTCAGTTGCCCCCTCGATCTTGCACCTCTATCAAGAAAGCAAATCAAACAAACCTTGAACGCACGCGATCGCTACTGGCAGCTTCTTGATTACATCCGACCGCATGGTCGCACGATCGTTCAAGCACTGCTCTGTACGCTCGTTTTTACGTCGATTTGGCCTGCTCTGGCGTGGATTGCAGGCAGAATGGCAGCGTTGATTGGGCAGGGCAATGTGCTAGCGATCGCGCAGTTGGCTGGTGCAAGCACAATCGTCTTCCTGGCGCAAAAACTGGCTCAGTATGGTCAAGATTCGCTCATGGCGAAAGCAGCCCTGGCGATCACCCTCGACTTACGTAAACAGGTGTACGCCCATCTGCAACGGCTCAGCCTGAGCTACTTTGAGACGGCTCAAAGCGGTGACCTTGCGTATCGCTTAACGGAAGATGTCGATCGCATCGGTGAAGTCATCAACAAAGTCTTTCATCAGTTTGTGCCCTGTGTGCTGCAACTGATTGTGGTTTTGGGGTACATGGTTTACCTGAATTGGCAATTAACGTTAGCAACGCTGATCATCGCTCCACTCATGGCGCTGTTGATTACCTGGTTTGGGGAGCAGCTCCGGCAACTTTCCTACCGCAGTCAAAGCCGGGTCTCCGACCTGTCGGCTCTGCTAGTGGAAGTATTTAGCGGGATGCGACTGGTACAAGCCTTCGCCGCCGAAGATTACATGCTCGATCGCTTTGGGCGCGAAGCAGAGCGCAATCGACGGGCACGCTTTCGTGCCGAGCAGTTGAAAGCAATTCAAGTGCCAGTCGTTGGCTTTTTACTGTCTCTCAGCCTGTTGTTTGTGCTGTTGTTAGGTGGCTGGCAGGTTTCGCAGGGCAACCTAACGGGCGGCGAGTTTGTGAGCTATCTAACGGCTGTTGTGATGCTCATTGACCCGATTTCACTGATCACCAGCAACTACAATGAACTCAAGCAGGGAGAGGCATCGCTCGATCGCATCTTTGAGCTAGTTGATATTCAGCCCACGGTCATCGAGCCTACGGGCGTTGTTGCACTGCCATCCGTCACAGGCAAAGTGGAGTATCGCCATGTGAGCTTTGCGTATAAACCTGATCAGCCCGTGCTAAAAAACCTGAGCTTACTGGCACTACCCGGTGAGGCGATCGCTCTTGTTGGCTCTTCGGGTGCGGGTAAAACTACCCTGGTAAACCTGCTGCCCCGCTTTTATGACCCGCAAGAGGGAAACATTTTCCTCGATGGGGTTAATGTCAAGGATGTGACGCTCAGCAGCTTACGCCGTCAAATTGGCATCGTGCCTCAAGAAACGATTCTTTTCTCGGGTACAATCGCCCAAAACATTGCTTTTGGGCAAGCCGACTTGAATCTGGATGCAGTGCAGAACGCCGCCAAAATTGCCAATGCCCACCAGTTTATTGTGGAATTTCCGCAAGGCTACCAAACCTGGCTCGGTGAGCGTGGCGTTAATCTCTCAGGCGGACAACGTCAACGTCTGGCGATCGCCCGCGCGGTACTGCTGAACCCGCGCATTCTCATCCTGGATGAAGCCACGTCTGCGCTCGATTCTGAATCGGAAGCGCTGGTGCAAGAAGCGTTGGAACGCCTGATGCAGAATCGCACCGTCTTTATTATTGCTCATCGTCTAGCAACCGTTCGCCGTGCCGATCGCATCCTGGTATTGGAACAAGGACAACTCGTTGAATCTGGCACTCACGCCGAGTTGCTCGATCAAAGCGGACGCTACGCTCGCTTCTACGCGCAGCAGTTTCAGGATTAGTTAGAACTCTTTTAGTTTGCCCCGTCGAGCTGCTCCAGCAGGTGCGAACAGCCCATCGGTGGATCAAACATGTGTAGTTCAAACTGGCGAGATAATTCCTCGCAAACTTTGATGCCCCGCACACTGCTGCCGTGCGCGTCGAGCGGTGGTGAAAAAACGGCAATGCCAACCTGCCGTGGAACGATCGCAATCATGCCGCCCGAAACCCCGCTCTTAGCTGGAATGCCGACCGTATACGCCCACTGCCCCGCAAAATTATACATACCACAGGTATACATCACGCTGAGAATGTCGCGGATATACCGAGTGGGAACGGCACGATCGCCCGTCAGAGGATTCACGCCTCGATTTGCCAGCGTTGCCGCCATGACGGCTAAATCGCGGCAGTTCACCATCATGGAACATTGCTGAAAGTACAGATCCAGCGATTCATCCATACGATCGTCAATCATCCCAAAGTGGCGCATGAGCGATGCCATCGCCCGATTACGATGCCCAGTCGATCGCTCCGACACAAACACCGACATATCGATATAAACGTCGTGCCCTATGTAGCGACGAAACATATCGAGCATCCGATTCAAGCGATCGGTTGGGCCGTTGCCCTTGATTAAGCTAGTTGTGGCGATCGCGCCTGCATTAATCATGGGATTGTCAGGGCGTTTCGAGTATTCATCTAGTCGAATGATTGAGTTGAAGGGATCACCCGTTGGCTCAACGCCCACCTTCGCCAGCACCGCTTCACGCCCGTGATCCTCCAGCGCCAAACCATACACAAACACCTTCGAGATCGACTGAATGGTAAAGAGTTGCTCTGCGTCCCCCACCGCAAACGTGCGACCATCGGCTGTCACCACACAAATACTGAACCAGTTCGGGTTCATCTTCGCCAATTCAGGAATATAGCTTGCAACCTTGCCATCGTCTAGCCCCTTGTATTTGTGATACAAGTCATCTAAAACGGCTTGAAACGACTGATTTGTGGCACCCATAGCATTTGTGTAGTTGAGCTTGAGTCAATGGTTCGTTGCACTGTAAGCGGCGATCGACCTCCGAGCCTTACCACTCACTGGCATAGACGCTAGTGTACGCCGTCTGTGCTTGGCTGCAAGTATAGAGAGATGCCCCCTAGCATCTAGACTACCCAACGATCGTTGAACGAGGATGAATTCTGCCCTTGAGGTGAAACCAAGTCAAAGGGGTGAGCTAGAATAAAAGAAATCCGATCCCAGCCGCATTTTTGCTCTTATCCACCACCCTTCACGGCTACTTACGCTCTCAGCCTGCATTCTCCCGGTACACACTAGGAGTTGCTTGTCTACATGCGTGAATCCGACAAAAATCTGGATCACGACACGACAGGTGCAAGCCATCTGAAACCTGCCCAAGCGCGTGTGCTATCGACAGCGGCTGAGAAGACGTATCATGCCACCGTTTCTCAGTCTCCCAACGATGCTCAGTTGCAAGCTAACTCGCGTGCCCCAGAGGAGCCACTTTTTCAGCGTCCTGCTATCCACACGACTAATTCACCAATGTCGGTAGAATTGCGCGATCGTGTCATTCAGTGGCTTGAAAAGCAGGTTCCCGCTAGCAGGCTACAGCACATTTTGCGAGTGGAGCAACTATCGGTTGAGCTTGCCCAGCGTCATCATATTGATCCAACGCAAGCGGCTCAGGCAGGGTTGATGCATGACCTCGCAAAGTTTTTCAAGCCGCAGCGCTTGCTCCAAATGGCTGAGGCAGAAGGCATACCTCTCGACCCAGTAGATGTGGCGAACCCGCATTTGCTTCATGCCTCTGTAGGCGCGATCGTCGCTAGAGACGAGTTTGGCATCCACGATGAGGCAGTGCTGGATGCCATTCGTCACCATACGCTGGGATGCCCTGGTATGAGCGGCTTGAGTTGCGTCGTTTTCTTAGCCGATAGCCTGGAGCCAGGTCGTGGGGACACGCCTGAATTAGTTGCGCTGCGTCAAAGTAGTCACCAAGATCTCTACCGAGCCGTCTGGCTGACCTGTGATGAATCTTTGCGCTATTTGCTGTCTCGCTCCCAACAAATCCATCCCCGTATGGTGCTAACCCGCAATTGGGCATTGGCATTGGCCTACAAAAAACCACAGCCTT
The DNA here is from genome assembly GCA_014380065.1 of Leptolyngbya sp. ES-bin-22. Lineage (GTDB taxonomy): Bacteria > Cyanobacteriota > Cyanobacteriia > Leptolyngbyales > Leptolyngbyaceae > Stenomitos. Next base: position 6,625 of record JACMKO010000442.1, read on the forward strand.
CCCGTACTCATTAACCGCGATCAATGACAATTGCTCTCACCATGTTCATGCCGATGAATTTTTTAGATGATTTGATATGACCCTTGCCTTCACTAACGCCAACTCTTTAACTACCTACACTGGAGATTGAATGCCAAATTACGCCCCAGAATCCTCTCTATCTTCCGTCGTAACAACCGCTAATGATGGTGCACTGCTGGCTGAGCGCGATTCGAGCCTGCAACTAGCGATCACTGCTGCAACTGCTGCTGACGATCGCAAAGCCGCAGACATTACCCTCCTGCGGGTTGCCGATATTTCTACGCTGGCAGATTACTTTGTCATCGTGACGGGCTTCTCCAAGGCGCAGGTGCGGGCGATCGCGGGCTCCGTTAAAGACAAGGTAGAAGAGGAGTTACAGCGCACCCCCACCCGTACAGAAGGGCAATCCGAAGGTAGCTGGACGCTTCAAGACTACGGCGATGTGATCGTCCACATCCTTATGCCTCAAGAACGGGAATTTTACAACCTGGAAGCCTTCTGGGGTCATGCGGAGCGTATAGATTTCACGGCGATCGACCAACGGGCACAAATGTCCCGCTAAATAGAGGCATTGAAGGAATCTCAGTGACAGCGATCGGCTAAGCTAGGCGGGCAGAGTTAGGTTTAGTCACAAGAGTGCCTAACTAGCCTTTCATGTTCCTCATCGTCTTCACTACTAAGGAAGACCACACTTTAGCAAACTCTGTCATCATACCCTGGCAAAACTTCGGGCAGAACCCGCTCAACTCAAATTCAAGCGCCAGACTTCTTAAATGGAAGTAGCACGATTCAGATGCTACTTCTATCAAACTTAAGGATCACGCAGTACGATAAACTGCTATTGCTGTGCTAAAGAGGAAAGATCTCGCAAGCGAACGCCACTCATCCCGACGACCTCTAACTCTATACCAGGCACTCAAAATTAAGCCTGATGATGTCTAAAGACATTTAACAGTTGAGCAATGCCTTAGTCAGACATGGGCAGCTTATGGAAGCGATCGCCCGTGACCAAACCATCAGTCAACTCTATCCAGACCAACCTAAACTGTACCTTGAGTTGAAAAAACGCTAGAGAAAGCAAAAAAGCAGGGTAAGCCGCGAGCGTCTTATCGACGGGCGATGATTCTAGGTAAAGACTCCACCAAACGTTGGTAAGACATATCTAGTTACAGGCGTTGACCGTCACGTAGTCGAATCAGGGAAACAGGGAAGGCTTTGTTTAGCGATCGCCCCTGCTTAATAACTACAACAGACAACGCTCTAAGGGCAATCGCAGGTCGCCTAAAAGCCCTAACCACCATGCCTTTCTGGTGCCCGATTCATTTGAGTTCGATCAGAAAGTCGGAAGCCGCAACCTTGGCGCAGATTAAAGAGTGAGCCGTCTTGAACTAGAGTACTAAAGCATCAGAGTTCAAGACATAACCTCCCTTTCATTGTTGTTGTAATCCGTTATTAAACCGCGTGCTGCCTGTACCAGTCGATCGTTTTTTGCAACCCGACTTCAAAGCCGACTTGCGCGGTAAAGCCAAACGCCTGCTTTGCTCGTGCTGTATCGAGACAGCGCCGGGGTTGCCCATTGGGCTGGTCTGGTTGCCAGACCACGTCACCGTCAAAGTCCATCAGTTGGCAAAGGAGCGTAATCAAGTGTTTGATGGAAAGTTCCACGCCCGTGCCCAAATTTACCGGTGCGGGGCTGCTGTAGTGCTGCGTCGCCATCACAATGCCCCGCGCCGCATCCTCGGAGTAGAGGAACTCACGCGTCGGGCTGCCATCACCCCACACCAACAGTTGACGCTCACCGCGCTGCTGCGCCTCATGCACCTTGCGAATGAGCGCCGGAATCACATGGGAACTGCCGGGGTCGAAGTTATCCTCCGGTCCGTAAAGATTCACCGGCAGCAAGTAAATGCCGTCAAAGTCATACTGCTGCCGATAGGCTTCGAGTTGCACCAAGAGCGCTTTCTTGGCGATGCCATAGGGCGCATTCGTTTCCTCAGGATACCCTTGCCACAGGTCAGCTTCCTTAAACGGCACCGGCGTGAATTTGGGATACGCACAGATGGTGCCCACACAGGTAAATTTCTCGACCCCCGCTGCCGCTGCCGCGTGGATCAACTGCGCGCCCATCATCAAATTATCGTAAAACAGTTCAGCGGGCTTCTCGCGATTCAAACCGATGCCGCCCACGTGGGCGGCTAAGTGAATCACAACGTCCTGTTGGTCAACCGCCCGCTGGCACTGCTCTAGTTGGCGGAGGTCACAGTCCTGCGATCGCGGCACCGTAATTTTCTGCCGGTCAGCACCTGCCCGGCACAGTTGCGCCACCACCTGCCGTCCTAAAAAACCAGCACCGCCCGTGACGACGATGCGCTTATTTGTTAGATCCAATGCCGTGGTCATGGTTTACCTCCTGCGTGTTCAAGCTGTACATTACTTGTAGAAGACCCTCACGGCGACGGGCTTTAACGAACCGCCAGGTCGCGCTGCGGCTGCGGCACACTGCCCTGGAGTGGCACTAAGCCCAATGCTTGCAAGGCGGCTGCCACCAGCCCAAACAGCTCGGACGACCCCGCCTGGTAAAAGCGCACTTCCAGACCCATGCGCTGCTGGTAGTCGCGGACCCGGGTCTATGATTAATCGTGACCGATCGCCTCAAACCCATGCTGCTTCGATAAACTGGTTAACCATTGCGTAAAAAAGAAGAGTAAGAAACGTGGATTGTGGGTAGCGTAGCGCTTCCACAGCCGTCGCGGTTCTGACTTTAAGCGAAACACCCACTCCAGACCTGCTTGCTGCATCCAGACAGGTGCTTGCTTAACGCGACCGGAGTGAAAATCAAACGCTGCTCCAACTCCTAGCATCACGGCTGGAATCTTGCCGTGATGTGCAGCCATCCACAGCTCTTGTTTAGGGCAACCAATGCCAACAAAGACAATGCGTGCCTTTGATTCAACCAGTTGTTGTGTGTATTCAGCGTCTTCTGCTGCCGTGAGTGACCGAAATGGGGGTGAAATTTGGGACACAATCTTAATGCCTGGGTAGCGCTTTTGAAGAAAGGTCGTGAACAAGTTTAGACTTTCAGGAGTGCCACCATAAAGACCGATCGCTACACCTTCTTTTGCGGCTGCTTCACAGACGTGCAGCGTTAAATTGGGTCCGCGCACTTGGGATGCCTCTTTGAGACCCAAAGCACGCAATGCTTGTACCAACGGCTTTCCATCTGGTGTCACTAAGTCAGCATTGTTGACCGTACAGGCAAACTCACCCCGGTCATAGGCTTCCATGACCATGTGTACGTTGGCAGCACAGATATAGCGGCTTTCCGCAGCCTTTGCCCAATCAATCACACGTTGAGTTGCATCTTCGTAGCTAGTAGCATCCACACGCATTCCCAGGATATGACGATGCTTTATAGAGACATCAAGTCTTTCAGGCTTCGTTGGAGCACTGGCTGCTACTAATTTTGTTATGGACTTCACTATAGCTACCTACCTAGTTCACAATGAGTCGGCTGTCTCAACAATCAGCCTTGTTCACGAGATGATTCGATCAGGTAGTCACCCATCAGCTACGTACCAATTGCTTCACTGCCGACACTACAAAAGAGCTATGCCAGCTTTAGCGAATCAACCTTTTTCGGTATTGCCCTCACACCTTTACGAAGGTTAAGGAACGGTATCCGGTAAATTCTTCATTAAAGGCATTTAAACTGTCTTAGACCGTTGTACGGAGCCTGGTGTTAAAACCCGTACTGCAAGCAGTAGGCTTACTAAACGCTTAGAAAAGTGCCTGCTAGGCAAAGGTGATGTGAAGACCATTCGCGTTCTAGTCAGCACAAATTGTCTTGAACGTCAAAATTGCAGCTTCTAGCTTGCTTTCTGCGCGGTGTAGAGCAGCGCATCTTCTGGCATGATTGGATCACAACTGGGACTTGAAGCAGTGTTAGTAGAGATGAGCGAAAACTGAAGCATGAGAAGCGACAACCAAACGACCTACAGCGTCGCTGCTTACGTGACTGCGTTTGAAGATGCGATCGCCCTTAACCAATGCCTCACAGCGCTTCGTTCGCAGTCTCACCCCCTTCAACACATCATCATCGTTGACAATTCGCTGCGATCGCTAGAGCTCTCGGAAGAGAATCGAGCCGACGATCGCCTTCTGACCTGGCATCACCCCGAAAATATTGGTATTGCGGGAGGAATGGCGTTAGCGCTTCAGTGGGCTACGCAGCGTCGCTATGATTTCTTGTGGACGTTTGACCAGGACAGCGCACCAGCTCCGGACTGTTTGGAGCGGTTGTTGGCAGCCTACGCTGCCTTGGCGACCAAGACTTACGCAATCGGCATGATGGCACCCACTGCGATCGATGCCCGCACGGGACAGACGGTGAAGCCGAGTTTGTTTGTGGGCTATCGTTTTCGCGGGTTTCAGCCAGCCGACCTGACAAGGCCATACGAATGCGATGCACCCATCACCTCTGGTGCGTTGGTATGGTTGGAGACTGTTGCTTGTGTGGCACCACCGGATCAAGGGCTGTTCATTGATGGGATTGACTTGGACTATGGCTTGCGCTTGCGACGGGCAGGTTTTCATCATGTAGTCGTGCCTGACGCGAACATGTATCACCGCTTTGGGGAACCGTTTCAGGTTGAATTGTACGGTCGAAAAAAAGTCTTTCAGCTTTACTCGCCGCTGCGCTATTACTACATTTGCCGTAATCATACCTATCTTGAATTGCAGCATTCCAACGGCTGGTATTGGTTGGTATGTTGCTTCAGACGCATTAAATTTTTGCTGCTGACGCTACTCAAGCTTTTAGCATTTGATGCGGGTGAAAAGCGCCAAAAAGTAGTCGCCTGTGTCATGGGTACGTATGATGGCTTCTCAGGCAAACTGGGCAAAACCTGGTAAGAAGGTTAGCAAGATGAATGACGATCGCGCCCTCTTAGTTTCAATTATTCTCGTTAATTACAACGGCGCAGATGTGGTTTTGGACTGCTTGCGATCGCTCGTCCAATGTCTTCATGCGATTCCTTACGAAATCATCGTGGTTGACAACGCTTCTACCGATGGCAGTGCTGCTTTAATTGACAAGAATTTTCCAACAGTGCGGCTTATCCAACAAGCTGAAAACCAAGGGTTCGGCGCAGGAAACAATATTGGTGCCAAACGAGCAAAGGGAGAATTTCTCTTTTTATTAAACACAGATACTTTACTGATTAGTGATGTCTTGCCTCCTTTAGTGGCATTGATGAAGGAACATTCTGATGTCGGCATCATTGGTACAAAGCTATTGAATGCAGATGATAGTTTACAGCTTTCGGTTGCAGCAGAAATTAGCCTTGTGGGAGAATATCAAACGCTGAAACAATTGAAACAATACAATAAGCCTCAGCAGCGAAAAGCCATTGAGCAGCAATTTGAGCAGATTCAAGTTGCTGATATTGTCATTGGTGCATCCTTCTTCATCCGTAAGTCACTGTTTGAAGCGTTATATGGCTTTGACGAAACCTTTTTTATGTACTTTGAAGAATCTGATCTTTGTCAACGTGTGCGCGATCGCGGCTGGAGAATCCTCTACACACCAGAGGTATCGATCACTCATTTAGGCGGCTACTCTGTAAGCAAAGTCTCTGAGCACATGCAGGTGGAGTATCGCCGGAGTCAGCTTTATTACTATCAGAAGCATCGTCCTGCTTGGGAACAACTTGCTTTGAGGTTTTACCTACTGCTTAAATTTGCGATCGCAGCCTTGAAATCGTTTAACCCAACCAATCTAAAAATACTACGCTTGATTCTAGACTTCGATCATTATCCCATCACATTACATCGGTCTCATGTCGTTGAAAAGCCACAGTGATTGCTTGGTTCATCAATTATGACAATCTTAGTGAATCTGTCTCCCGTTTTGCCTCAGCCAACAGGGATTTCTACCTATAGTCTTAACATCGTCAAGGAATTACGATCGCTCAAGCCTGAAGTGGTCAGTTCGTTCGCGATCGAGGGCTATGCGTTCCATCGATCGCCCCCTGACTTGACGGCTGAGTATGGTCTTAAGGGACACTTGAAGCGATTACTCTGGACACAGTTTCAGCTTCCTAAGGTCTATCAGAAATTAGGCTCAACGCTGTTGTTTTCAGTGCTGCCAGAAGCACCGTTAGGGACAATGTGTCGCTCTATTGTCATGGTGCATGACTTAATTCCGCTACATTTTCCCAAGCGGTTCTCTCCTGCAACTCTTTATAATCGGCACTATATTCCTCAAGTGTTGAAACAAGCCCAGCACATTATTTGTAATTCCCAAGCGACGGCTCAAGATGTGGTGCAATTTTGTGGCATTCCAGCAAGTCGAATTACGCCGATTCCGCTTGCCTATGATGCTCAAAACTTTCGATTTCTAGCTTTGCCTACACGTAATTATTTTCTTTATTTAGGTCGCTTTGCCCCCTATAAAAATGTGCAACGTGCGATCGCTGCCTTCGCTACGCTGCCAAACTATGTCGATTATGAATTTTGGCTGGCGGGACCAATCGATCACCGTCAAACACCCTTGCTGCACGCACAAATTGAAGCGTTAAAGCTAACCAAACAGGTAAAGTTTTTAGCCTATGTTGCCTATGATGCCTTGCCAAAATTGCTGAATCAGGCGATCGCGCTGGTGTTTCCCAGTTTATGGGAAGGCTTTGGTTTACCAGCACTTGAAGCAATGGCGTGCGGTACGCCTGTCATTACCTCTCACTTATCATCCTTGCCTGAAGTCACGGGAGATGCTGCGCTTTTAATCGATCCCTATTGTGTGGAGGCGATCGCCCACGCGATGCAGGCTGTAGCAACCGATACTCGATTACGCTCTGACCGCCGCAGTGCTGGTCTCACCAGGGCAAGTCAGTTCAGTTGGGCAAAAACTGGGCAAGCGACGGCTGCAATCTTACAGCGGTTTAGCTGATGGTTCTGTCAATGCTTGATGCGCGATCGCGTGGTTACAGCAATTTTCATATGGGTAAACCACAGATACTTTGTAGGGCGCTTGGCATTGCCAAGCCGCTACGTAACGGTGTGGCTGATGCAATTGCAAACTGCTGTAAGTCGCTCAAGTTGGCTAAACAAGCGAGTGACTTCAGACAAATTTTTGTCACCAGGAGCGTGTTCGACTCCGCTTGATAGGTCGATGCCGTGGGGAGTTGTTTGGCATAAAGCGTCCAGAACATTGTCGGGAGTGAGACCGCCTGCCAGGAACCAGGGACAGGATGGCTGAAACTGCTGAAGCGATCGCCAGTCCAGCGTTTTCCCGGTGCCGCCAGAGAGACGCGGATCGTAAGCATCCAGGAGGATGGTATCAACCCCGGTGCTGTAGACATGAATCTTCTCCAGAGCCTCGGTGGACTGGATACGAAACGCTTTCATGATTTCAATGCCGGGTAGCGCCTGACGGAGTTGATGGCAGAATTCAGGGGATTCGTTGCCGTGGAGCTGAACTCCGTTGAGGCGACCGATCGCGACAGTGTGCCCAATGACTTCCAAACTAGCGTTTACAAACACGCCGATGCGATCGCTCAGCGGTTCCCCCGTCGCGGTTGCAGGTAAAGCGGCGACAATGGCTGCAATTTTTGCGGGAGAGACATAGCGTGGTGATGATTGAGCGCAGATGAAACCCAGGGCACTAGCCCCTAGTTGGACGATCGCTCGCCCTTGCTCTGGTTTTGTAATCCCGCAGATTTTGACGCGCAAGCCCATTGGTGTGTCGAAAAATAACGATTTTCGTTAACTCTTAAAACAAATTTAGCCTTTTTAATCGTTTGGTCTTGAGGTATTTTTATAATCTTTCTTGTTTATAAGTTTATCAATGTTTAGGAGACAGAAAATTGCTTAACACTTCTCTGCTGGCTGTTGCCCGCACCATCGGATGGTCGCCTAATATTGCCATAGTCATGATTGCGGCAAATCTGTTTGTGATCTCGATCGGTCGCTATGCCATTCAACGACGTGGTGCCGGTCCGGCGCTGCCCGTCAAGGTGCCTGGGCTTTTTGAAGGGTTTGGCGTTCCCGAACTGCTGGCAACCACAAGCTTCGGTCATATTCTGGGTGCAGGTATCATCCTGGGCTTGAGCAACGCTGGCATTCTTTAGGCACACTCTGCCTTTTTCCATCCACCTGACTTCTGCTGCTCTTGCCCAATTTCACACGTTAGGAAGGCGCAGTCAGAGGATGCAGTTGCTAGGTTAAGACTACGCGCAACAGCCTGGGTAAACACGCGATCGCGCTGTTATCTAGGCTGTTGCGCTTTAGCACCCTAACTTAGCACTGTCATACGGTCGCCCCCACGATGTCATCCGAACTCCTAACTAGCCCTCCTGTCCTTGTGACGCTGTTTACGGGATTACTGATTGCCTTTGCGGTGCAGCTTTTAATGACGACGTTTGGTGTCGCGGCTGGTGTGACCGCGCTGGGCTATTTGCCAGGTGCCGAACCAGAGACAGCCGAACCAGAAGAATCGCCTGAAACGAGTGGCACAGCCAGTAAAATTGGGTTCGCGATCGGGGCTGGCACTCTCCTTACGGTGAATGCAGTCTTGTTTACTGCCTGCTTTCTAGCGGTAAAACTTAGCATCGTCAATAGTGTAGCCCTGGGAGCCGTGCTGGGTGTTGTCATTTGGTCGGGCTATTTTTTGGTGCTCACGTGGCTCAGCTCAAAAGCGGCAGGATCGCTGCTGGGAGTGCTGGTTGGCGCGTTCAACTCTGGAGTGCAGGGATTGATGGCAACAGTCACCTCAGCGTTGGGACGTAATAAGGGACGATCGCGCCATCAAGATGAAGCGCTGGGTCAGCGAATGGCGGCAACTGAATCAAGCGTAGCAACCCTGCAAGACCAGCTCGACGCAAATCATCGCAGCCTTGAAGATACGCTGAGAGATTATGTGCAGACGCTGCAACCCCCCAAACCTGATTTGCAAAGCATCCGGCAAGAAGTAGCGACTGTGCTAGCGAGTGCGGGGCTGCCATCTGTGGCGAAAGCCGGGTTAAGCCGCATTGACCGTCACGCGTTAGTTGATTTGGTGAGTAGCCGTACAGATTTCTCAAAACGCGATGTAAATGAGGTGGTGGATCAGCTTGAAGGCGTGTGGCAGGAGGTTGTAGAAGCGCCCGATACGATCGCTGCTATCACCTCATTCTTTCAATCCGCTAGCCCGGAGATGCTGACACCGGAAACCGTAAACGCTCGTCTCCAAGAACTGCTTGAGGCTGCTCAACCTTCAGAGGCAGCGGCAACACCAACGACGCAGGCGATCGTCTCGCCTCTGGAGCCGAAACAATTGCTTAAGCAACTGATGCGGACGGTACGCGATCGCGTTGATCTGTCTGACCTGGACGTGAGCAGTATTTTGCAGCAGCTTCTGTCACTCACACAATCATCGGCATCTTCGGCAGACAGCGATCGTCCTGATCCCTTTCAAGCCACGATCAAAGCAGATGTTGAGGACTATTTGCTCAATGCTTATCCCTGGAATCTGACCCGTAAGACCGTACAGGCAGAATTCAACGACGTGCTTTGCGATCCAGAGGCAAACCCGGCGGCGGTGCGGCATCAGCTTTTGGCGCTCGATCGGGAATTTTTTGTCGCGCTGCTGGAGCAACGGGATGATCTGCCATCCGCAAAGGTGAACAAAATCGCCGATCGTCTGCAAGCGGTGCGCGAGGACGTGTTGCAAACGTTGGATACTCGTATCACTGAAGCGCCCGCACACGCTTTTATGACGCAGGTTGATGCTTACCTGCAAGCCGCTAAAAAAGCAGACCTGAAGCCAGCAAATTTTGAGGCGCAGTTGCAAACCAGCCTCCAAGACGCTGAAGCAAACGTTGAGCGTTGGAGCGATCGTCTGCAAGCGCTCAGCCGTACCAGGCTTGCAGCAATGCTAAACAAGCGCCAAGATCTAAGCCAGGAAGCATTAAACGCGCTGACAACAGAGCTTGAGGCTGCCCGCGATCGCTTGTTGGCAGACATCCACACACGTCAGACTCACGCTGAAGCTGAGGCAGTAGCACTTTGGCAAAAGCTGGGAGACTATGTGAGCGATCGCAGTCAAAAACTGACGGCTCGTACTATTCAGCGTCAGCTTAAAACCCTTACAAAAGTCTCTAAAGCTGATGCCAGCTTGCGACCGTTACCGTTGTTCGATCGCGCAACGGCTGAGCAGTGGTTACGCGATCGTCAGGACTTGAGTGAGAAGCAGACGCAGCGTCTACTGTCACAGCTAGAAAAAGCCTGGGACAACATCCGTGAAGTGCCCGAAGCCACCGCGCCCGCCGCGCAGTCTGATCATGACCAGGTTTCAACTCTGTTAGAGAACTACATACAGCACCTCGATCCCACAACGCTCAGCATTACTAACCTCTCTCAAGGCTTGCTCAACGCATTCAAGCAGCCCGGTGCTGGCATCGATTTGTTGAGTCAACTGACTGAAATCGACTGGAAACCGCTGCTTGAACAGGTGCAACGCCGTCAAGATCTGACTGCTGAGCAACAACAACAGTTACAGCAGCATCTACAACGCTCACTCTACACAATCGGCAAGTTCCCTCGTCGCCTCGCACTCCGCAGCAAGCGGCAGGTGCAAAACTGGCAGGATCTTTTGCTTGATTACCTGCGTCATGCCGAACGCGATGAGCTAAGCCTCGATCGTCTTCCATTCGCCGTTCAACACCTCTTAAAACACGCTCAAGCCGCGTCGGGTACGTCTATCGATTGGCTAGACTTGTTACACCTGCCAACGCTAAGCCGTGACGGTTTAGTGACGCTGCTTTCAGAGCGGGGCGATATGACCGCAGCCGACATCGAGCAGATTGTGGAAAAGGTGGAAACGCTTCTACAACAGGCGATCGCGCAAGCCAAAACGCTTCAAGAGCAAGCTCAGACTGCGATCGCCACCACGTTTGATCGACTGCGCCATTACATTGCGGCGCTACCCTTACCCGGACTGGATTACGATCGTATCAAGCACGATCTTCAGCAGGTGTTAGTCGATCCACATCTGGGACTGGAGAGCCTTGGTAGTTCGTTAGGTGAAACGCTACGCAGCCAGTTAAGCACGTTAAATCGGGAGACGCTAACCACGCTCATTAGCACTCGTGACGATCTTTCCGACGTTTTCGCTCAGCAAGTTACCGATCGCATCGACAGCGTGCGCCTCAGTGCCCTTGCCCAAATCGAAACTATCCAGCAAAGCACTCAACATCGCCTTGAAGCCCTCAAACAACAAGCCAGACAGCAAGCAGAAGATACTCGCAAAGCGGTGGCGATCGCTGCCTGGTGGCTCTTTGTCACAGCGCTATCGTCTGCTTGCACGTCTGCGATCGCGGGTGCCCTGGCAGTCGGTGGCATGGCGTGGGTAGAGAGCATTGTGGGCTGGTTAGAGTAAAAACTCAAGCCCTGAGTTCATTCTGCTTTTGCCTTTGACCGTCTACTTCTGCTCATTGCCCCACAGGCTCCGTACTAGCGGCACAGCTCACCGAAGCATTCAGAACTGGTTGCTCCGCTTGCCCTGGCTGCGCCGTTTTCGATTCACAAAGGATAGTTTCTACTCTTGCATCACCCGTACCATCTTGAGCGACTGCTGCCATCCCCACATACGGTCGTAGGTTTGCACTCAGCGCTTTGGCATCGTGAACGGCGTATTGATTACCAGCGCTATCCAGGTGAATCGAATAGCTGTAGTTTGGACTGTTGTAGAGCGCAATGCCCAGCTCGTTGACGCTTTCAGCAAAGCGAGCGCGTTCCAGCATGTACCCTTGCTGGGCACGATTGAGGGTGCCGAGGTACATCTTTGCCTCCACCTGCTTTGCTTTGTTTGCCTGATTCAAAAAGGATGGTAGGGCGATCGCCGCTAAAATCCCGCTAATGACCAGCACGATCGTCACCTCAAGTAAGGTAAACCCTTCATCACCTTCCCGCAGAGCACCACGCAGCAGCCACGCCCCTTGACCAGTCTTCACAGAAAAAGCTCCCTGGCGAATCTCCATCCTTAGGTGCGCTTAAACAGCTTCAACCGTTGCAGCTCTCAATGCCAGAATAGAATTTACTCCATTCGGGTGTGGTCGCATCGCTTGAATCAGTCAAAAGCAGCCAAACCTGTCGATCCTTTCTACAGCCTTACGTGTAAAAACCAGGACGATTCTGAAAATTAATAGGCAAAACTACTGAGCTAACGTGTCATTGATGTGAAACCTACTCAGTAAGACACCTCAGTAAGACACGTAGACACAAGCGGTCACAAGCGGCGATCGCGTAGCAACAGGCTGAATCTTCAAGGTTTCTCACTCCTCACTCCTCACTCCTCACTCCTCACTCCTCACCCCTCACCCCTCTAGCCTTTGCATCCTTTCAGCTTTCTAACTGTCCATTGGAAGTTGGTTTAGCCCGCTTTAACTCCTGACACTTAGCGACAGCAGCGCTATGAGCCACCAAATAGTCTTTGCCACCCAGCATCAAGTCGCCGTAGTACTCATAGGGGGCAGCTCCGTAAATGGGTAACGGATCGTCTTCGGGATAGTCTTCCTTCGCTTCTTCAATTGCTGCTTTCAATTGCTTAACGGTCAGTCGGTGTGCAGGAAAGTAGTGCAGGGCTTCAGCCAAGCGGTTGAGATAGGGCAAGGTCGGGTCAAGAAGCCGATCGTCCAGTTCAATCCAACTGTGCTCCAAAGGCGTATGAGGGTGCCCAGGAAACGCCAAAAAACCCTGTACATACGTTGCCCCTGTCGTTGCAAGGGCAGCGCGGTAGGCATTCTCGAACGGGCTTTTGGCTTTACTTTTAATGCGAGTAGCAAGTTCGATCGACTGCTCTGCATCTAGAGGTTTGTTCATGACGATCGTCTAGAGTCCAATGCTCTAAACAATAGCGCCTCGCATTGCAATCCTGTTGTGATGAGCGAAAATGGTTTGGCTCAAAGCGATTAGCGATTCAGCGATCGATGACCTTTTGTGGCTTGGAACGAGTCAAAAGCGTCTGAGCTGTAGGCAGTTGCGTCGTTGTCAGCGTGAATGATTCACGCTAGTTGCTCAAGAATGACCGATCCACTTCAACATCTGTCACAAGTGGTATGGTCTCGGCAAACCTATGCTATTATCTTAAGTGTGTGAGGAGTACGAATCGAAAAGCCCCTGGAGTCGAAACAAGGACAGACGCCCAGGGGCTTTTTGCTGTCTAGATATCGTTGAAAGCGATCATTGAGAAAGATGCCTGAATCCTTTAGGCTAAGGTCATGTACCGAATCCAGGGAGGTGCCGGATGCCTGATCCAAAAATGAATGTGGTCAAGGTCGATGCAGGTACACTCCTGCTCATTGTGTCTGCGCTCATCCTGCTACCACTTTTGCTCACTGGGTTTCTTTCTCAGTAAGACTCGTCTCCATCAGCATTCCTACAGCCGTGACTACCTACTTCCGCCCCACGATCGACGCGATGACTGGCTATGTTCCCGGTGAACAGCCCAAGCCAGATTCAACCATCATCAAGCTCAATACCAACGAGAACCCCTATCCCCCTTCTCCAGCCGCGATCGAGGTGCTTCAGAACCTGCCCGGTGAATGGCTGCGGCGCTACCCCGATCCATACGCCAACGAGTTTCGGCAAGCGGTGAGTTCAGCGTTGGGCGTGCCAATGGATTGGATTATTGTTGGCAATGGTAGCGACGATGTGCTTAACGTCATCATTCGTGCCTGTGCGGAAACGAGCCGTAAAGTAGTCTATCCCGTGCCAACCTATGTGCTTTACCGCACATTGACCGCGATGCAGCCTGCCGAGACGATCGAAATTCCCTACAAAGACGATTACCGTTTGCCGATCGCAGACTTGATCGCTGCCAACGGTGCCGTCACATTTATCGCCTCACCCAACAGCCCCTCTGGACATGTCGTTGCGATCGACGAGCTGCGCCAACTCGCAGCAGCGGTGACTGGCGTGTTGGTCATTGATGAAGCTTACGTCGATTTTGCGGAAGGGTCAGCGCTGCCCTTAGTGCAAGAATTTGCCAATGTCATTGTCACCCGCACATTATCTAAAGGCTATTCCCTGGCAGGGCTGCGGCTTGGCTTTGGTATTGCCCAGCCCACGCTATTGAGTGGCTTGTTCAAGGTCAAAGACAGCTACAACATTGACGCGATCGCCTGTCTGGTGGGTGCAGCCGCTATGCGTGATCAGGAGTACAAGAATGCGTGCGCTGCCAAAGTGAAAGCCTCCCGCACCAAGCTGGCGATCGATCTCAAGCAACTGAGCTTCCGCTTGTGGGATTCACACGCGAACTTTCTGCTTGTGCAGCCGCCCAAGGGGAACGCTGAACAAATCTACTTCGCGTTGAAAGAACGCGGCATTCTAGTGCGTTACTTTAAGCAAGCTGGCTTAAGCGACAAGCTAAGGATCACCGTGGGCACAGATGAGCAAAATCAGTTGCTCATTGAGGCGTTGCTATCTTTGGTCTAGCGCTGCGCCACTAAGCCCATGCAGTCGCTTGGCAAAACGTTAGACGCAATCAAACTTGATCAGTGGTGAATATCAAGCTTAAGGACGTAGTGTCCAAGCTGCATCTTAGCTGCCCAAAGCTCATACTCAACGCGCAGAAAGGTGGGTAGTGGGCGAGCTTCTAACGTCAAACTTCGGGTGAAGTTACGCAACTGCAACTGTCCGTCTGGCTTACCAGTGTCAGACTGCAACCAGTAGCGGCTCGATCCATACAGCCCTTGCCGCCAAAGATGCCGATAGCTAAACTGCCCCTGCCCTTGCATTGTTAATGTCACCTGATAGGGCGAAAACTCTAGCCAAAGTAAGCGCGGGGTTATGATGGAAGTCGCTGTCGTGACTTCGTGACTGCCTGAGAGGTACTCACGATCGCGCACCGTTGGCTCGGTCATTAACAGATGAAACTGCTCTTGATCTTTCTGGTAAAGTGTACCAACTGTCTCAATGCCTGACCAGACGGGCAAATCTGTTGAAGTGAGCAAGAGGCAGACAGGTTTACGGTGATGGGGCTGCATAAAAGACGGTACGATCGCTAACGCAATGCCCACCTAGTCTATCTGATCCCCATGTCGCTGACCGTGATTTCCCTCAATGCTACTGACCGTCACCACGATCTCATCATTGCGCCACCCGCAGATGGAGTGGCGCTCAACGGACGCATTCAAGTACCGGGAGACAAATCGATCTCCCATCGAGCGTTAATGTTAGGTGCCTTGGCAGAAGGAGAAACGACGATCGCCGGACTGTTGCTTGGTGAAGATCCGCGCAGCACGGCTGACTGCTTTCGGGCAATGGGGGCAGACATTTCTCCACTGCATGCAGAAAAGGTGACTGTACAAGGTATCGGGTTAGGGCAACTGCTGGAGCCGCTCGATATCCTCAATGCGGGCAACTCTGGTACAACGCTGCGGCTCATGCTGGGTCTTCTGGCATCTCATCCTGGACGCTTTTTTACCGTTACAGGCGATAGTTCGCTGCGATCGCGCCCCATGTCGCGTGTCGTGCAACCCCTACAGCAAATGGGAGCCGAACTTTGGGGACGGCAAGGTGGGGCCTTTGCACCCTTAGCAATCCAAGGAAAAGCCCTGAGACCATTTCACTACCATTCACCGATCGCCTCTGCCCAGGTCAAATCATGCCTGTTGCTTGCAGGACTTATGACTGAAGGACAAACAACCGTGACTGAACCTGCCCTCTCGCGGGATCACAGCGAACGAATGCTCAAAGCCTTTGGAGCTAACTTGACGGTAGACCCAGAAACCCATAGTGTTAGCGTCACTGGACCCACCCAACTGAAAGGACAAGCCGTGATCGTGCCAGGAGACATTAGCTCGGCTGCCTTTTGGCTGGTGGCTGGCGCGATCGTCCCTGGTGCTAATCTCACGATCGAAAACGTGGGTGTGAATCCCACTCGGACTGGAGTGTTAGAAGCACTCATGCTCATGGGCGCAGACATCACTCAAGAGAATCTACGCGTGGTCGCTGGAGAACCCGTTGCCGATTTGCGTGTGCGCTATGCGGGTACAGGCGATCGCCCCCCGCTCTACGCCTGTACGCTTGCAGGAGCTTTGATCCCCCGCTTGATCGATGAAATTCCAGTTTTAGCGGTCGCCGCTACCGTGGCTCAAGGCACAACGATTATTCAAGATGCAGCCGAACTGCGTGTCAAAGAAAGCGATCGCATTGCCGTCATGGCTCACCAACTCAATCAAATGGGCGCACGCATCACAGAACAACCAGACGGTATGGAAATTGTCGGCAGCACACCGCTCTTGGGCACTGACGTAGACAGCTACACGGATCACCGGATTGCGATGAGTCTGGCGATCGCAGCACTCACGGCAACTGGCACCACGACGATTCATCGAGCCGAAGCAGTAGCAGTCTCTTACCCAGATTTTGTTGCCACCTTAGAGCGGCTCTGTGCCACCTGACCGTTTAGCTATCAGGTCTCATGCGCACATGCTAGCCAAGAGGCGTATGCAGAACCAGGCTGTGGTGCTGCTGTTACGGTGAGGCTGGATCAAGCTGTAGCAGATTAGCCACC
The DNA here is from genome assembly GCA_014380065.1 of Leptolyngbya sp. ES-bin-22. Classification (GTDB taxonomy): domain Bacteria; phylum Cyanobacteriota; class Cyanobacteriia; order Leptolyngbyales; family Leptolyngbyaceae; genus Stenomitos. The sequence continues at coordinate 23,198 of JACMKO010000442.1, forward strand.
AAGCAAAGTTGCTCAAAGAGCGCGATTGTCGCTAATAATTCCAACTGCTCACCTTCTTCTAAACCAGTGTCATTCAGGGCTTGTTTCGTTTGATGCTGTAGTAGCTGCCACTCGCTTTTAACAAGCGTTCCACCCGCAGTTCGATTGACGATCGCGATCGCTGTAAACCTCAGTACAGCAAGTGTTGCATGGCTCACCTCCGCGGACTCGTAGTCACCCTGAATAATGGCAGTCAGGGTTTGTGATTCCACCTGTTGCTGGATCAGGCTCTCCAATAACACCGCGCAAAGATAATCACAACGCGTTGCTGCCACCAGTAGCCCCACTATTTCCTTTAGCACTCTAGGCAAATCGCCCTGTAGTACTAATGTGCGAAATTGCCCCCAAAGGTGTGCCAGCAACACTGGCTGGGCTTCCAGCAGTTTGAAGATCAGCGGTATCGTCTCCGTCCCAAATTCTTGCTCAATTTGCTCAAAAGCTTGCCGGGATGGCGAGTAGGTTGAGCGAGGCGTTGCCCGAAGTTGCATTGGTTGGCTCCTTTCGCCATCGTAAGGGGTTGATGGGCAAGCAAGTGATAAGACCATAAATGACAGCAATCATGACGGCTTTGTGAAGCCTCATCCGCTCGCGTCTATCCAGCTAGCTGGAAAATAAGACTTGTGGGACGCAATAGACCTGCTCGCAGTAACAAAGCGTGCGGACTACAAAGCGCTTAAAATTGCTGTCGCATTCGTTAACGATGGTGCGTTCACCGGATGCTTGCCAATTAACTTCTTCATTTCTGAGGAAGCAGCCAGTGCAGTGGGGGCATAACTGTCATAGCTTAACCGTTAGTGTAATGAGCTTTTTCCATTAAAAAGCTCGAAAAGCAAAGTACAGCTCCACTCTTCAAATGTAAATTAACCTCTATTTTGCAATCAACCTCAACAAAGTTAAGCTTAGTTAACGCGATCGTTCTGGGTTAAAACTTTTGTGAAATAAACCTCCTTTAGCGCCATGAATGTCAAACTTGATCTTCAAAAGAAACAGCTTGAAGCAGAAACTGCAACATTCAAATCAAGGTTTGACTTTATTGTGATAGTTGATTCAGTTAAGGCAATGATCGGCGGATCAATCAGTCGCTTAAGTAACCCAAAGCTGCTTGAGCAACATCACCTCAAGTGCATTGCTTGCACCAATTCAAGCTATATCCCCACCGCTTAAAACGTTGAGCAATGACGAAGAAGCAGTGCAGGCTCCCCCTAAATCTTATCCTAGAGGCTGAAGCTGCTTTGACAAAGACAATCATAAAATATCAACAAGACTCCTTAATAAATGAAGATTGGGTGAAAGAGATGAGACCTTTGCTGATGACAAAAATGGTGTGACTGCTGCTCAACACCTGCCTGCTAACAATGCATTGACTTTAAAGGTAGGCTGATTAGAATCAAGGGTGCATCCGTAAATCTATTGCTTTCAAAATTTCATCAGGTGATGTGAGCGAAACTGAGTGCAATTCAAACCTCAGGCGTAGAGCGGTGGAAGCATCGGTGCATACGTCATGTGACTCGACCATTAGTTGCGAACTAAAACGCTGAGTAAGTGGGTCAAAGGACTAGGAAGATCTGTAGAGCGGACGGCTTATCCGCTTCTGCGCTAAGTTTTACATTGCATTCCACCTAGCTACTTAGAGGCACACCTCGAAGGTGAATGTATAGTGCCCAAAGGGATCATGCTGAGTACTATGCTCAGATGACTTTCCAGAAATTTAATCCTTTCTTTATATAAAATAGCGGTTAAACGCCCAAATGGCTCACTTCAGTGCGGCCATTAACAGCACATCGCTTAAACCAGGTCGCAACGGTTCCATGAAAGAAGGCAGCCCTTCTAAACTGTGAGCAGTATGGCTCGATTTTTCGTGTACATACATTGGTTGCAAATCGATTGATTGCAAACAGGCGCGCAGCGAGGCTCGAACGATCGTGCCTCTTAGACGTGAGCCGCCTGCTTTTCTTGTGCTTCCTGTGGGTGAGAAACGGGTGGGAAAAGAAGGCTCCTCCCTCACGCAAACGACGGATTAACCTTTTGCAATCGCTCAAGCTTTCGCGCACGATGAGAATGATCGCTCTGGGTTGAAAATAGAAGCGACGGTACATCTTCCCAATCACATTCTCTGTGGCTTTATGGCGATCGCCACAACGTTTAGGACATGGGGATCAAAGGGTGTGTGGGGGCGTTGCCCCCAGCCAGAGGTTCCACCGTTCGACTGAGCGCTCACGCCGAAGCCCCTGCACCCCGTTCTAACCCATCTGTCTCTTGCTATACAAAAGGGATTGAGCTGCTACGAGGTGGAAAACTAAACATCAGAATGCTGACCAGGGAAATATCCGTGGCTCTACCATCGTTTTGGTTGCTCATACAGCTCTGT
>JACMKO010000443.1 GCA_014380065.1 Leptolyngbya sp. ES-bin-22
AGTGGCGATCGCTGCTAACTTCGACAATCTATGATCCCTGCCTGGCTGAAAACTATCTCAGATTCAGCCGACCCGGATCGATCACTCACGATCCTGCCTTTGGCGAAGATTATGTCAGACGCTATCGCCAGGGACAGGTAACGGCTATAAACAATATCTACAGTAGTGCTATCGATCCCTGCCACGTTGAACTGCTGGCATCGTTTCAAGTGCAGGCTAATTTGGTGGTGCCCATTCTGCACGACGATCAATTTTGGGGTCTGCTGATTGCTCATCATTGCTCCGCTCCCCGATTGTGGGAGTCCTTAGAAATTGATCTGCTGAAGGAATTGGCTACTCAACTCAGCATTGCTTTGCGGCAAGCCGAGCTATACGAGCAGGCTCAGCATGAATTAGCAGAGCGTAGACAGACAGAAGCCGCTTTACAAGAGAGTGAAGAACGCTTACGTGTGGCGCTAAAAGCTTCGCGCATGGGCACTTGGGACTGGAACATGCAAACAGAGACGATTATCTGGTCAGAGAATCTGGAAGCGATGTTTGGTCTTGAACCCGGTGCTTTTGTGAGATGTTTGTCTCGCGGCTGCACCCCGACGATCGCGATCATGTCCTGTCAGCCGTTCAGTATGCGATTACGACTGGGGAAGACTACAACATTGATTTTCGGGTGAGTGTATCCCAATGGCTACACCCGGTGGGCACAGAGTCAGGGCAAAGTGTTTTATGACCGCAACGGTCAGCCGATCCGCATGGCGGGCAATGATATTGACATCACAGAACGCAAACAATCAGAAGCCGCCTTACAGGAGAGTGAAGAACGCTTCCGTCAGCTTGCCGAAAATATTGATGCCGTTTTCTGGATCAAAGAGCAGCTTGAAGACCGGGTCTCCTATGTTAGCCCTGCCTATGAACGTCTATGGGGATTGAACCCGCAGGAACTGTATGACGTACCACTCGCCTGGGTCGATCATATTCATCCAGACGATCGAGCCGGGTCGTTCAAAGCCTTTCAGGAAAAAGCTGCCATTGGTCAATTTGACGAAGAGTACCGCCTTGTCTTAGCTGATGGCAGTATTCGCTGGGTGCACGATCGCTGCTTTCCGCTACGAGATGAGGCAGGAAAAATTTATCGGTTTGCCGGGATTGCTGAAGACATCACCGATCGCAAACAGGCAGAAGAGTCGCTGCGGCGGAGTGAGGAACGCTATCGCACCTTGTTTGAATTGATGGAAGATGGCTTCTGCGCTGTTGAAATGTTGTTTGATGAAACCAATACTCCGATTGATTACCGCTTTCTGGAAACGAACCCCGCCTTTGAGCAGCAAACGGGACTCGAACAGGCGGTAGGAAAAACGGCACGTCAGCTACTTTTAGATCTTGAAGATCATTGGTTTGAGACCTACGGCAGAGTGGCTCTAACGGGCGAACCCGTACGCTTTGAGAATGGCTCTGATGCGATGAATCGCTGGTTTGACGTCTACGCCTTTCGCATTGGGCCGCCAGAAAGTCGCAGAGTTGCCATCCTATTCAAGAATATCAGCGAGCGCAAACTTGCTGAGCAAGAACGGGAGCAACTGTTGACACAAGAGCAAGCCGCTAGAGCCGAAGCTGAACGTGCCAATCGCATTAAAGATGGGTTTCTGGCAGTGCTTTCTCACGAACTGCGATCGCCACTTAACCCCATTCTCGGTTGGGCAAAACTGTTGCAAACCCGCACATTTGACCCTGCTAATACGGCAAAAGCCCTGGCAACCATTGAACGCAATGCCAAGCTCCAAACACAATTGATTGATGACCTACTTGATATGGCTAAGATTTTGCGTGGCAAATTCACAATGAATGCGGTGCCGATCGAGCTGGTCTTTGTCATCGAGTCGGCGATCGAAACCATGAGGACGGCAGCCGTTGCCAAAAATATTTTGCTGAATCCGGTACTACAGCAAAATGGGCTGGTGCAGGGTGATGCCGTGCGACTACAGCAAGTGGTATGGAACCTGCTGTCTAACGCGATTAAATTTACTCCCAACAATGGAGGTGTCGATATTCGGTTAGAGCAAGTGGGCAACCAGGCACAACTAACAGTCAGCGATACTGGCAAAGGCATTGACCCTAAGTTTCTGCCTCATATTTTCGAGTCCTTCCGGCAGGAAGACGTTTCCGTCACTCGCAAGTATGGTGGACTGGGGTTGGGGTTAGCGATCGTCCGTTCACTAGTAGAGGCACATGGAGGCACCATTACCGCTACCAGTCCTGGTGAAGGTTTAGGAGCGACCACGGTGCGGTTACCCTCGTTGAGAACGGCTATAGAAAGCCAGCAGACGGAGGCGTTACCTGAGCAAGCACTTGATCTGAGTAAAATTCGTATCCTCACAGTTGATGATGATCCCGATGCCCGTGAACTCTTGACCGCTATACTGACCCAATACGGAGCAGACGTTCTCACCGTTACCTCTGCGGCAGAAGTGCTGGCAAACCTAGAAACGTTCCAACCTGATGTCCTTATCAGTGATATTGGGATGCCTGATGTGGATGGTTATACGCTGATCCGACAGATTCGGACGTTGCCACCTGAAAAAGGTGGACAGTTACCTGCGATCGCTCTAACGGCTTATGCCAGAGAGGATGATTACCAGAGAGCGATCGCCAATGGCTATCAACGACACATCACAAAGCCATTGGAACCAGAACGACTGGTGCAATCCGTTATCGGGGTTTATTGCATAACCCCTCGAAAAGGTCTTGATCCTGAGACTTCACCTATGACAGCGGCAAACTATAAGGTAGCAGAAACAGTTTCTGATCCCAATTAACGAAGACCACCCGCAATATACAGCGTTTCGCCAGTGACCCAGGCTGAAT
>JACMKO010000444.1 GCA_014380065.1 Leptolyngbya sp. ES-bin-22
CGACCTTCCAATACCAACGGAAAGCCCACAGTCGAGAAGAATGTCAAGACCATTCTTGAGAAAGTCCAAGATAAATTTGGCGGCTAACCGACGCTAAGCTCACCCAGCCAATGGTCTAAAGATGGAAGCAGCGGGTATGGACTCGCTGCTTCCTCCATTGCTGCCACCAAAGGTCTGCCCCAGTTTGGTAGGCGATCATGAGGCAAGACGTTTAATCCCGCCGCTACTTACTTCTACTGTCACTGCAACTGTTGTCTGTAAAGCTGTTTTGTGAAGAGAAACGCTTAGCCATCACAATGTTTGCGTCTAGCCAAAACTACCCTCCGCTTTTTTTCGATCGATGTTTAAAACGGTCGATAGGAGCGTAGGTTAGACCAATTTGAATTGAAAAGACGACACATCTTGGAGGGGCAAGGCAATGCCTTGCCCCTCCTTTAGATTGGTATCAGCTAAGATTCCAGTTTTGGAAACCGGGCTTTGCAGCGCTGCAAAAGGGTATGCCAGCGCTAAAAACGTTCTCGTCTCCCCAAAGCTTACTGATAAACAATTTGATTGATCAAAGAAAGATCAATCGTGCTAAAGTTTGTGCTCAGCGCTAGGTTAAGCGTTTCCATCGCTTCAACCAGCCACTGCACACCATCGCGGCGACAAAACTCGTAGTGATTGAACAGGATGGAGAAGCGTTTTTCCAGACAGGGCTTCACCTTGCGGCAGATCAGCACAATTTTCAGCAATAGCCCCGTCGTCAAAGTCGAACCAATATTGGAAATGAGATCGACAAAGACAAAATGGTTTGGTCGTTGAGGGCTTTCAACCACAAGAAAGTTGAGCAACTGGCTACATGTCCTGACCAGGAGAAAATCGTTGAGCTTTTGGTCATTGCTCTCTGGCAGGGTAGTCTTGAGTTGGCTGTAAAGCTGATTGTTAAACTGTCGTCTACCGTACTCTGAGTCTACTGAAGCCGTAATGTACTGGTAGAGGTCATCCTTGAACGACTGAAAGGTGGGTGTTTGATTAGTGTGGGTCAAAAATCGTTGCGCTGAGTCTCGATACGTGCCAGCGCTCTGAGATTTGCCAGCAAACTGCTTGAGCGCACGGCATAATTCTTGGTCGCTTAACAAGGTCGGATTTTTGACTGGCTGAAGAATCCGGCTAGACGACTGTAAAGGCTCACCCCGGTCTATTTGCGATCGCCGTACCTGGTAAGTGACATACTGCGACAGGTCTACTTCGTATTGACGCTGTGCCTTTGTCTGAAGCTGCCGAATCGCTTGTTGATGCTCGTAAGTACTGCCATCTGTTAAAAGGCAATGCTCATAAAGATAGGGGTAGCGTCGAATCAGCGCCCCGATCGGTTCATGTGCGGGTGGCGTATGCAGGTCACTCGCCTGCATCACTTGCGCTAGTCGACGGAGCGTTACGTACTGCTCACTATCCACAAAGCCCTTCACCAAATCTCTTACTCGCCTCGCCGATCGAGAGCGAGAGTATTCGGTAACAGGTCGAGAGGGCGTGGTCTCAAAAATCGCAATGAGTTCTGGAATAGCGGCTTGAAGCTGAGGACGAGTCTGCCAACGGTTGATAAGAATGTGGCAGCAGCGGTTGAGTACGAACCGAAATTCTTGATCAGCAGTTTTGGACGTGGCGATTTTATTAATCGCCACTGCAATGTCGGCATCAGGGTAACCAACCCCATCGACAAACAAGGCTCGGAAGCGCTCAATGAGCTGGCTTGGCAGCTCAGACTGCACCAGGCTGAGCAAGTGATCGTATAGCTGCTGCTCCTCTTGGTCAATGTGTCGATTAAAGTTGGGTGTCCAGGTACTCACGGCGGCTAGAACTCCCATGCCCGGAGATGCGGGTAAGATTGCACTGTTTCAAGCACTGACTGACGATAAGTCTCCACTTTTAGACGAATGGGAAAGGCTATTGTTGCAGGTCTGGAGGGTACGTTTAACAGGCATTTTTGGATTACATTCCAAGCGTTGTTGCTTCTAAGCGTACGCATAATACGGCTTTAGAGACTGTTACTAGCATGACCAAAACTCCTTCAGAGTATAAACTCTACTCTGGCTTTACAGCACCAACCACATCATCCAATTTCTGCTATTAGCGGAGACTAGCGGTAAAAAATGATCTCAAGACACAAAGCTAGCATGAAATTTAGCCGTACCTCTCTGTGAATATGCCTAAATGTCACGTATGGCTTGAACGGTCCTCTAAAAATATTGTCTCTGTGATTGAGTCTGTAAAGACTCAGCTTGTAAGCGGTCAAAGCGGCAATTAAGCATCAATTTGACTCAAGCGTCGCAGGTTGAGCACATCGCTTAGCTTTCTAATTTGGCTAAAAGTTTGCTCAAGCTGGTCGTGATTACGAATATCAATGCCTAAATCAATAATTGCAGTCTGAGCCGGGAATGTTTTTACCTGAGCGTTGCGGATATTGATGTTGTTATCGGTCAGGCGCGACAGAATATCCTTTAGTACGCCAACGCGATCGATCACTTGAATTTGAATATCGACAGGATATGTTTGAGGGCGACCGTGATCTTGATCAGTCGTATTCCAACTCACAGGGACGAGTCGATCGCCAGGAATAGGCTCTACGTTTGGACAGCCCTGACGGTGAATCGAAATCCCTCGGCTGCTGCGCGTAACGACACCGATAATGGCTTCACCAGGAACGGGCGTACAGCACCCCGCAATGTGATGCAGCAAGCCCTCGACACCGATGATAGGAGCTTTACTGGAGGGCGGTAACGGTAAGAGTTTGGCACCGATCGGCAACAGGGGCAGCTCTTGAGAGGAAGCACTGAGGCTGTCGGACAGTTTTGCCAACGGCTGTTGTGCTTTGACTGCGTCACGCAAGCGGTTGAGCGTGAGATTGAGGGTCACTTCTCCATAGCCAAGGGCAGCCAGCAAATCTTCAACGCTGTGGTAATTACATCGTTCCGCAGTCGCCTGCATGGGTACTGACTTCAGCAGAGCTTCAAAGCCATTTTTGCCCAGTTCCCGCTCCAGCATTTCGCGACCACGGGCGACGTTTTCTTCACGGTTCGATCGCTTATACCACTGCCGAATCCGGTTGCGGGCACCTGGTGTCACCACAAAGTTTAACCAGTCTAGACTCGGGCGAGAGTTCTTTTGCGTAATAATCTCAACAATATCGCCGTTTTTAAGCGGTGTACCAAGGGTGGTCATGCGCTCGTTAACCCGCACCCCAGCACAATGATTACCAATCTCAGTATGGATGCGGTAAGCAAAATCAACGGGAGTGGCACCGCGACTGAGAGATACGACATCACCTTGCGGGGTGAACACATAAACGTCGCCATCAAAGAGATCGTCTTTGATGTTTTCTAGATATTCCTGAGCATCTTTGAGATCGCTTTGCCAGTCGAGCAGTTGCCGCAGCCAGGTGAATTTCTCGTCGGTGGTTGTTAGGTGTACATTGCTAGAGTTGCCGACCTCTTTATACTTCCAGTGGGCGGCAATCCCGTACTCTGCAATATGGTGCATTTCCAGCGTCCGGATCTGGATTTCTAACGGTCTACCCGTGTTACCAATGACGACTGTATGCAGCGATTGGTAGCGGTTCGGCTTTGGTAGACCAATATAATCTTTGAAGCGACCGGGGATTGGGCGGAACATATCGTGAACCACTGCCAACGCTCGATAGCATTCATCATTGGCACTGACAATGAGCCGCACAGCCGCCACGTCATAAATCTCGTTGTAGTCTTTCTGCTGTCGCTTCATCTTCTGGTAGATGCCATAGAGATGTTTAGGACGACCGCTAATATCAGCGCAGGTAACCTTCGCGTGACTCAGGCGTAGTTTGAGACTGTCAACAATTTGAGCTAACCCGGTTTCACGATCGATCCGTTTTTCAGCCACGAGTTCTTGAATCTGGCGATAGGATTCAGGCTCCAAATATTTGAAGGTTAAATCCTCCAATTCCCACTTAAAGCGTCCGATTCCTAAACGATTCGCAAGGGGTGCAAAGATTTCGCGCGTTTCGAGGGCAATTTGACGGCGCTTTGCGTCGGGTAGATGTTCCAGTGTCCGCATGTTGTGCAAGCGGTCTGCTAGCTTGACGACAATGACGCGAATATCTTGCGCCATAGCCAGAAACATGCGGCGAAAGTTCTCTGCCTGACGTTCTGTTTTACTGGAAAAATTGAATTTTGAGAGCTTTGTAACCCCTTCGACCAAAAGCTGCACTTCTTCGCCAAACAATGCGCCCAGTTCTTCAGCCGTGACGTTCGTGTCTTCAACCACGTCATGCAAAAAGCCCGCAGCGATCATAGCGCTGCCGCCACCCAAGTCGCGTAGCAATCCAGCGACCGCAACAGGGTGCATGATGTAGGGTTCACCTGAAGCTCGATATTGCCCTTCATGAAGCTGATACGCAAACTCAAACGCTCTACATATAAGGTCGTTAGCCTCTGTCTTGGCAGGCTCAGGGATCGTCTCGGTGGGCGTTTGCCCCGCGCGCAAACAGTCCTGTAACCAGGCAGGAAGCTCAAACTTTGTTAGAGATACGGAAGCCGTTAGTTGCATGCTATGAAGCTTAGAAGCCAGAAGGCTCAAAGGGATGGTCGTATTGGCTGATTCTACTGCACAGTGTGCTTTCGGATACGAGCCGTTGAGTTCAGTTAGCTGCCCCAACTAGCCACAAACCCCTAAGGCCATGCGATCGCATAAGGAATAAAGTAATCTAAAAGACAACCGAGCTGCCCTCAAGCACTGCTTTAGCGAAAAGTGGTCAATCGTAACCAGCTTATTACTCTCTAGTTTTTTTGCCAGAGCCGAAAAGCTGAAGCACAAATGCAACTTTAATTCGTGGTTCTTAACCTCTATTAACGTTCATTTTAGCAAGAAGGATAAAATTCTTTACAATAACTTACGAATACGGTGGTGAAAAATGAGGAAAGCATTGCCGTTGTTGCATCAACAGCGTTACGAGGCGTTTCGGCAACGCTTGAGACACGTTGACCAAACGATCGCTCCTGACAAAAATATAGTCGCGTTGAGGCTTAGCGTGACAGAGTTGGAGCAGTTCTTCCGCCACCAGCTCTTGAGTTTGCAACTGGATGCACTCTCTCCAGCTACACAGCATTGGATGCAGTCGTATCAAGTGGAATTCGATAAGCAACTGCGGTTGCTGAACCTTGATGCGATGTTGCTACAGGCAGCACGCCAACCCGCGACGATCGAGCAGAGACAGCGGCAGGTGAGCGATCGCCTCAGCACGTTGCAGCAGTATTGTGATGCAGTGCTGGAGAAGGGTGAGGAGTGAGGATTTCCTTCTGCCTCTTCTAACGAGTAATCGCTAACAACTCTTCACCTTCTGATTCCCTAGCTCAAATGCTAAATCCTGACGCTTGCTTGGTTAAATAGAGAGGATTGGTTAAATCGGGGGGAGCGCTAGTGCAGTGTCCGAAGGATAAACAGGTGGCTTTGGTGGCTGGTCAGCTAGCGAGGCAGTTAGCGGCTCATCATTGCCCGGATTGCCAAGGTGTATGGGTGGCGGGAGCTGAGTACGAAACCTGGCAGCAGCAGCAGCCTCCAACAGAGAACCTGTCCACGCTCATCGATCATGCCTTGGAAATGGATGCTGTGCGATCGTCCTACGATACAAGAGCAGCGCTATGTCCTGAATGTAATGCTTATCTCGCAAGGGCGAAGGTGAGCGTGAAAACACCGTTTTACGTGGAGCGTTGCCCAAACTGTAAAGGCATTTGGTGCGATCGCGGTGAATGGGATACGCTGCAAACCTTGGCATTGCACACCGTGATTGAGCAAATATTTTCCAATGACTGGCAAACGCGCACACGAGAGCGAGAGCAGTTGGCTCAGGAGCGTCGTGCCACGATCGATAAACTGGGACCTGAACTGGCAGCGCGAATTTTTGAGTTGGCAGCAGCTTTGGAAACGCATCCTAACGGTGATTTTGGCGTGGCTTACCTGATGCGACGGTGTGATAAGTAGCTGTTAATCGTGA
>JACMKO010000043.1 GCA_014380065.1 Leptolyngbya sp. ES-bin-22
CCGTTGGGAGAGGGCTAGGGTGAGGGCGTATTTGTAGTCTTTGCTCATTGATTTGGTATTACACCAGAAGACCTCAAAACGTTAATCCGTGAGACAGCGATCGGCTCCTTCAAAACGTTGTGGATGATCCTGATGATCGTAGAGGGCTGAAGGAAGACATGCAACCACGACGCATCGAAATGCGAAAGCGCAAAGAATTTGGTCTTCAACCTTTCCTCTCAAGACGCTAGGCAATGCGTGGACTAAACGGCTCATAAGCGACGAGAGTAGCCCTGTCCGCTCCATCATTCCCTTGCATTCACCCTGCGTGTCGGGTGCCTGATGCCGCAGAGGCTTAATCAGGTACAAACTTCAGCGAGACACCGTTCATGCAGTAGCGCTGACCAGTCGGCTTGGGACCATCCTCAAACACATGCCCCAGGTGCCCTCCACAGCGGCGACAGTGAGTTTCAACGCGGGTCATAAACAGCGACTTGTCAGTCGTTGTTTCAATGGCGCGATCGATCGGCTTGAAAAAGCTAGGCCAGCCGGTACCACTATCAAACTTAGTGTCTGACGAAAATAAGGGCAGGTCACAACCCATACAAACATAGGTACCTTTGCCATACTGCTTATCGAGCGGACTCGTACGGGCGCGTTCTGTCCCATGCTGACGGAGCACTTGAAATTGCTCTGGAGTTAGAACACTACGCCACTCGTCCTCAGTTTTTTCAATCTCAAACTCATGCTTTGCGGTTGTCATGCTTATGCTCTCTCCGATAGTGTGATCGATTGGCTGCATTAACCATTGCAGCCCTTGCCCTTAAAGCATCTGTCTACTCGTCTTACTTAGATTATTACCGATCTACCTGTATCGTTGTATGGCTAACTTCAAAGGGAAGAGGCGAAGAACGCGATGCTATTTGAACAGAGGTTCGTCGCATGATTGACGAGTTTGTGGCTATGAGCGCTCAGTGCTTTGCTCTAACGTCGATCGTGAGTGATGCATTGATCGATTGCTACCTAGAGCGGCTCAATGACTTGTATAAACGCTCTCAGAGCCAAGCATTTGATGTCTAGAGCAACGGCATTTTGATGAAGACCGTATTAGTGAGAAAATGACAATGAAACAACTGCGAAGTCTTGTGAAGTCACTTTTACCGTTTCAAGTTCGTCATTTACTTCAGGCGTTGCATCGTGATTTCGTTTTCTGGCGAGCGATGAAGCGGTTCTTGAACGCTCCTGAAGCCTGCACACAGCTTGGAAGTCCTGTGCTTGCTGGCTTGATCTACGGTTGGGGAAACGAGGATTGGAGTGCGTTGGATGAATACCTTGTCGGTTGCATCAAGGAGGCTCTAAGCTCAGATGGAGCGATTTTGGAATGTGGCTCTGGGCTATCGACTATTGTTGTTGGGGCGATCGCTCAACAGCGTGGTCTGAGTCATTGGGCACTTGAGCACAATCCGGAGTGGGCGACGAAAGTGCAAACGTATCTCAGTCGGTACAAGATCGATGCTGTGACCCTTTGCTCAAAGCCTCTTCAAGACTATGGTGCTTTTTCCTGGTATGCCCCTCCCCTGGAGCAAATGCCTGATCGCTTTGCCTTGATCGTTTGTGATGGTCCTCCCGGTAGCACAAAGGGCGGAAGGGTTGGACTTGTGCCCATCATGAAAGAAAAACTGAAGCCGGGGTTGATCATACTCCTTGATGATGCGGCACGTGAACAGGAGCGCGCCATTGCAAAACGCTGGGAAGCTGAGCTTGGTGCCTCCAGCGAAATTATTGGTTGTCACAAGCCCTACATAAAAATGATCGTGACGGGGAGCCGATCGCCACAAACGACAGCCTGAGCATGAAGGGGACATTCGTCAAGCGTCGTCACAAAGGTGCTGTCGGCTAGTAGTCACCGCGCTCCACATCCATGCTTCAGCGTTGAAATCCTTTTGAAGACTTTTGTCCGCTGTCTTTGGGCTTCGACTTGCTCACTTCTTTGAGCGCCTCTTGAAACAGGTCATGCAGATGCAGGGGGACGCTGGCAATTTCTGGTAGCTCTGGCTGTAAGGGCTTTTTGTGTTCTTGCAGCAGTGCTTCTAGATCTTTTTGAAGGTCAAAATCTGGACGTTCGAGGAGCGATCGCAGTACCGCTTCTAAAGGCAGCGGATGGGCTGTTGCGAGTCGATGCCACACGAAGGCATTGATGGCAGGATCGTCCAAATATTTACGAACGAGCTTTGTGGCTCCAGGGACGCTCTGCCAGTCGTCCGCTTGCAGCACAGTTTCAAACTGGGTGTAAGTGGGCAAAAACATCTGTCCCCAGCGTGGATGCGCCAGCACGGTAATGCTTTCTGCCTTTTTTAATTCTGGCGGCAGTTCAATTTTGGGCGTGACCATTTTGGCGGCAGCTTCTTTACTCTTCAGCATGGTTGAAACCGCTTTGGCATCAGCTCCCATCGCTTTGGCTGCCGCCTCGATTTCGGCTTCGTCCATGCCTGCATCTGCCGCAAGTTCTGCTAGCGATTTAGAGTCATCAATACCCGCTTCTGCCAGTTGCTTTTTGGTTAGCACGTCCTGAAATTCAGCAATTTTTTTACCAAGCTGATAGCCCGGTAGCGTGATCGCATCGCTGCCAAAAAAGTCCAAAAAATCCTGATGATAACGCTCGACCGATCGCCACGCTTCCTCCAATAGCTCTGGCGCATCGCTATAGAGCGATTCTTTGTAGTTCTGCTTGAAGTTGCCGATCGCGACGGCTAGCTTTGGCTTACCCAGATTTCCCATCACTTTCCACGGAGACGTAAACGTCCAGTCTGTGTTGGTAACAGGTGCAATCTGAGCTAGCAAAATTTCGCCCAGCCTGAAGCGCTGCATCTCGTCTAACGCAGCAGGATCATTGGGTTTGACGGTGTAGTGCTTCGCCGTGAGCCAGTTCATCAACTCAAAGCCGTCTGGCAAACTCTTTGTCACAGCAAAAAGACCGACAAAGCTATGCTGCCAGCCGTTGAGCAATTGTCGATCGCTCTCTGACAAATCCGGCGCAGCGGCAAGAAACAGCTCGATCGGCGTTTGTGTCCCAACCGTTCCCTCCATAACGAAGCGATCGACCACGAGCGCTTGCTGGTGCTGATCGGGCTGCTGCGATCGCGCTAATTGCTCAGCCGAGTAGCGTTCTAACGCGGTCGCTAAGTCTCCTTCGGCATCCAGCACAAAATCAACTAAGTCTTGCTTGAGCTGTCGCGATCGCGCCAAAATTGCATCCACGGTCTAACCTCAATACCTGTCTGGTCAGCATACGCTTTTAGCATTATGACAAGCAAACATCTATTGGCGTAACTATGGATCTGGCTATGATGATAGTGCTACTGCGAAGGGCGAAACTGCAATGTCAGAAGCATTGAAGGATAAAGCGCAACGGAGTCTCTATGAAACCGACTTTGCGTCGTGGCTTGACTACACCGCTCAGTTACTTAGAGAGAAACGCTTTCACGATGTTGATTTAGACCATTTGATTGAGGAAATTGAAGCGTTGAGCCGACGGGACAAACGTGAGATCCGCAGCCGCTTGATTGTCTTGCTGTTACACCTGCTCAAGTATCGCTATCAGCCTCAAAACCTCAGCCAAAGCTGGTTGCAGACGATCGTAGAACAGCGCCGTCAGCTTGATCTCATTTTGGAAGATAGCCCCAGCTTAAAGAACTATATGAGTGAGGTGTTTGCAGCTTGCTACCTAAAAGCCAGAACTGAGGCTGCACAAGAAACGCAACTAGACATTGCTGTACTGCCTGACGTTTGCCCTTTTACTCAAGTAGAAACCCTAGATAGCGACTGGCTACCTCGACAGAATTTACGCCGTCATGATGATTAGGCGAGACGGATCTAACTGCACCAGCCAGGGAAAGGGACGATCGCGAAGCGCTACCCACACATCCTTCGCTATTTCTGCCTGCACATGGTAATCCTGCGCGTGATTAGAAGGTGTCTGAAACTTGAGGAAAAGGGTCATGCGATCGGGCGTTTCGCTCGTCGTTGACAGCCAGCAGGGAACTGTGTTGACGAGTGTGCGATCGTCCGTAAAAATCAACTGGTGCGCTCGGATGCCCACATGGGCAAGACCATCGGGAAGCGACTCTTTGACGTGTAGGTGCAATTTCCAATCGATCGCGCCGATTTCGGTTGGCGAAATCGCGATCGCGCGGGAGATATTTTGGCATCCGGTGAGTTGAGCCACTGCGTAAGAGGTCGGACGTTCAAACAGGCTTTGCTTGGGTGCGTGGGCGATCGCTACGCCATCGTCCAAGACCATGAGATCCTGACACACGCGATACGCTTCTTCCAGGTTATGCGTCACCAACAAACTCACGCCCTGAAAGTGGCGCAACTGCTCTGTCATCTCTTGTTCTAGCTGGCTACGTAGAAATGTATCTAGTGCAGAAAAGGGTTCATCCAGCAGGAGTGCCTCTGGCTGACTCGCCAACGCTCTGGCAAGCGCCACCCGTTGCTGTTGACCGCCCGATAGGTGATGAGGATAGCGATCGCCCATGCCTGCTAACTTCATCGTCATTAATTGCCGCTCCACATGCTGCCACCTTGCTTGGGCAGACAGACCTCTAGGCAGCCCAAACGCAATGTTTTTTGCCACCGTCATGTGCGGGAAAAGGGCGTAGTTCTGTGCCAGAAAGCCGATGTGGCGATCGCGGCTCCGCACATGAATGCCTTGCTTGGAGTCAAAGAGTACTCGCCCATTCAGCACAATCCGCCCCTTCGTTGGCGTTTCCATCCCAGCCAGACAGCGCAGCAGCATACTTTTGCCCGCCCCCGATCGTCCCAGAATACCGAGGGGTTCTTTAGCCGTGTCAAAGGCGATCGCTAGCTTGAAGTCGGAGAGTTGCTTTTGGATATCTACGGTTAAGTGGGGGAGTGGAGAGTAGGGAGTGGGGAGTGGGGAGTGGAGGGATAAAGGGTGAAGAGGGGAGGGGAAAGTGATTTCTGACTTCTGACTCCTTTTAAAGGCATTGCCTCCTGTTTCGCGTGTGGAGCCAATAACTTTAACTCCTGACTTCTGACTCCTGACTCCTGTTTGCTGCCAGAAATTGACTGCAAAAATGCCAGAGAGGGAAAGACTCATGATGGCGATCGACCAGAACCAGGCTTCGTCGATCGCCCCTGCTTCGACCGCGAAGTAAATCGCCATTGGCATAGTTTGCGTCTCACCAGGAATATTACCCGCCAGCATCAGCGTGGCACCAAATTCACCCAGCGCACGGGCAAACGCCAATAGCGTTCCAGCCACAAGGCCAGGAAGCGCCAACGGCAGCAGAATCTGGTAAAAGACTCTCCATTCCGAGGCTCCCAACGTGCGA
>JACMKO010000445.1 GCA_014380065.1 Leptolyngbya sp. ES-bin-22
GATCGCCTGCACCAGAGAGCCTGACAAAGTTTTAGCGGTATAGTTTTGCTAGCATCCCTTACCCCTCACTCCTCACTCCTCACTCCTCACTCCTCACCCTGATCGCATGACTTACTGCCTCGGCATCCTTTCCAGCGCTGGCTTAGTGATGGCTGCGGACTCCCGCACAAATGCTGGAGTCGATTACATCTCTACACATCAAAAGCTGTTCGATTTTTCCAACCCTGGAGAGCGAGTCATTTTGATTTGCACGGCGGGCAATCTTTCAGTGACACAAAGCGCATTAACCCTGCTTCGGCGTGACTTAATTGCCGAGGAGAGTAATCTGCATACCTTGCCAACGATGTACGAAGTCGCTCGGTATGTAGGCACCAAAACACGACAGATCCAGGAGCAAGACCGTCCCTGGCTGGAAAAAGACGGCATTGACTTCAAATGTACGTTTCTAGTCGGTGGGCAGGTTCGCGGCGAGGAGCCTGCGCTGTTCCTGGTGTACAGCCAGGGCAACTGCATTCAAGCGTCGAAGGAAACCCCGTTTCTGCAAATTGGCGAGGCGAAGTATGGCAAACCCATTCTCGATCGCATTCTGGCGTTTGATACCCCGTTAGAAGCGGCTGCAAAATGTGCTCTGCTGTCGATCGACTCCACGATGAAGTCCAACATTTCAGTGGGTCCGCCGATCAATGTGGTGATGTACGAAACCGACACGTTCAAGATTCGCTACGAACTCAAGCTCAGCTTGGGCGCACCGTACCTGGCTCAAATTCGCAAAAAATGGGAAATCTCACTCAATGAAGCGTTCGATCGCATGCCCAATATCGACTGGGAGCATTACCAGGAGCTTCAGGACGAGTCGATTTTTCCGACTGAATGAGACGTGATCTACCACTTTTTGTATGACAGGAATTTGCCGTCTAAGGTGACTTTGACGCGATCGCCCTTGGGATCTTCGACCTTTTCGATGTCAAGCGTGAAGTCGATCGCGCTCATAATGCCGTCACCAAACTTCTCGTGAATAATCTCTTTCATGGGCAAGCCATAGACCTGGATGATTTCGTAGAAGCGGTAGATCAGCGGATCGGTGGGTACAACGGGACCTAACCCCTTAGATGGAAAGCCCGTTAACTCTGATGCCAAGTCGGAGCTAAGCCCTAACGCGGTCAGCAGCTTGGATGCCTCGTCTTCCGACGCACTAGCCTGACGGTAGAACAACGCTGCCAGCCAAACTTCATCACGCCCGACAATGGTTTCCAGGTCAGCAAAGCTCAGACCCTTGGCTTTTTTAGCTGCCAGCAGTTTTTCAGTGAGGGCGGGAATTTCTGGGAGCGACATGAGACCTCTTTGGTGAAGCTAGATGGGGTAAACACAGAGGGTTGCAAAAGCAGCAACGCTATTTCAACCCGTATGAGAGTAAAAATAACCACACACTGCACGCTGGCTCTGAGTTTAGATGCTTGTCCATTGCTGGAGAAACGCTGCTGCGTCGATAGTATTGTTAGTGAAGATCAAAGTCGCTTTTGTGACAAAAAACACAAAATAGACGTTTAGCGCGTTTGTTTTGGGTCGTCCGCTGACGATCGGGTAGGCTCTAAGCGGTGCCAGCATCAAGTTTAGGTCTAGTAGGCTTCAGGTTTAGATATGGTCAGCCGTTTCATCTCGCGGTATCAAGGCAGCCCGCGATCGCTCACCGTGTGCTTGAGTCTGGTGTTCCTTTTGGGGACAAGTCAGGTAGCCAATGGGCAAAATTTGTCATCGGCATCACAGCCATCGCCAGCCATGCTGACAATTCTGCCGCCCCTACCTGCTCTTAAACCCGTTCCGGCTGGGACGGATGCCACGCTTGCTGTCCGTGTGGTGGTCAAGCTGAAGCAGCGACGCGTCTACCTGTATCAAGGCGATCGCGTGTTGGCAACGTACCCGATCGCGATCGGCAACCGCGGCTGGGAAACCCCAACAGGTAGCTTTCGGGTTCTTTCAAAAGAGAAAAGCCCTGTGTTTAAGAGCTTCAGAACAGGTGCGCTGATTTACCCAGGCGCAGACAATCCGCTGGGTGTGCGCTGGATCGGCATTTGGACAGACGGCAAAACGCAGCTTGGCTTCCACGGCACGAATCAGGAAGAACTGTTAGGGCAAGCGGTTTCGCATGGGTGTATTCGGATGCGCAACCGCGATGTGACAGCAATGTTTGAGCACGTCAGCCTTGGCACAACTGTTGTTGAACCCTGAACGCTGAGTTTTTAGAAGGCGTTCGTAGAGTTGCCGAAAATAGCAGCAGCTTATAGCAGGCTGTCAACTATCAGCATATCGAGTTTGATAGACGTTTGCTTACTTAAGTCTTTTGGAAGAGAGAAGGCGTGAGTTAAATCTGATACCGTTTTCGCACAGGTAGGTGTCTACGTACTTCTACTTAAGAGCAACGCTGGCATTTAAATCATTTAAATAAATCCAATTTAAATCCAGTGCTTCCCCTGATTCGTATCCAGTGGGAGAGCATCAGCACAATTGTCTAAACCTGGCACGGGCAAAAACGACACTGTAGATTCTCAGGAGCGCAAGCTCC
The DNA here is from genome assembly GCA_014380065.1 of Leptolyngbya sp. ES-bin-22. Lineage (GTDB taxonomy): Bacteria > Cyanobacteriota > Cyanobacteriia > Leptolyngbyales > Leptolyngbyaceae > Stenomitos. Next base: position 2,561 of record JACMKO010000445.1, read on the forward strand.
GGTTTAGGCAGAGCCACTTTGTGATGTCAAGTTTTTGACATACCGATCGTTTTTCAAAGATCTCACCGCACTCAGCTTAAGGTGGAACACTTTATGAACAAGTTGACGCAGGCAGTAGCCGTATCCGTCTTTGCGGTAGGACTGCCTTCTGGTCATGCACAGGCTGTCACGTTTAGCCAGGTTGGCGACACGGGGCAAACATTGGAGACCGCTCAAGTCATTCCGGGTGGATCGCAACCTCTAGATGCAATCACTGGAACCCTTTCGAGTCCGAATGTCATCAATCTCTTTCGCCTTGTGCTGACGGGTGGACAGACCTTCTCGGCAACCACCATCAATGCCAACACGCTCATTGAGCTGCCGATTGATCAGCAGTTAGGTTCACCCACCACTTTGCTGCCTGATCCGCAGCTCTTTTTGTTTGATGTAGCTGGTCGGGGTGTTTATGGCAACGATGACAGCTTCGGCACGGCTCAAGCCTCGCTGACATCGGGTGGCTTTTCGCCCACAGCACCTGGCACCTATTTCCTCGCGATCGCCAGCTCTGGTTACAACCCTGTGAGCGCGGGTGGCAGCATTTTTGGTGATGCGGATGCCAGCGGGATTCTCGCAGCGACAGGTGCAGGAGCCGCTTCGCCGCTGACAGGCTTTATGGGTGATGGCACGGCTGGCGGCGATTACCAAATTAGCTTCACTGGCGTGACTGCTACCAACGCGGCAGGTGTTCCAGAGCCAAGCGAAACGGCGGGTCTCGTTGCCGCTGGTCTTTTGGGCATTGGCTATCAGGTCAGAAAGTCGCTCAAGCAGAAACGTCGATCGAGCGTTTGATTTCTCTGTACAGGTGCTGAAGGCATTCGCCAGTCGCATGACGCGATCGCTCACTGGCTGCATCTTAAGCCCTTCTACACCAGACGTTCCCCTAGATGACTCAGCACATAAACTATCGCCAGGAAACTACCACCATGATGCTCAAGCCCCGTCCTCCCCACGACAAAACTGAGAACGCCCCCAAAGCTGCCCGTACTCTCTGGCAGCGCGTTTTGACCGCAGCACCTACACGGCTGAGCTTGATTGCTCTAGGCGTGCTGTTGACGGCTGGACTCGCTTCACAGTACGTGCGATCGTCTGACCATGACGACGGCGAAGTGGATACCAAAGGTCGCAACCTGAACCTGACGGATTTATACGTGTTTCGTGAGCAAGACCAGAATCCGAGTGCATCGGACAGCGATCTGGTCTTTGTGATGAACACGAATCCACGATCGGTTGCCCGTCAGCAATATTACTTCAGCACCCGCGCTCGCTATGAGTTTAAGGTGACTCGTGCTGCGGATAAAGATGCTACACCGACAGGTCAGACTGATGTACTGCTGCGCTTTGAGTTTGGTGCGCCTGATGCCAACAACCAGCAAGAAATTAAGCTCACCACTATTCGTGATGGTAGTAAGCAGACTGCGGTTGTCGGCAAAACAACGCCGCTTGCCCCTGATCCTGGCACCGCGCCGATCGTGAATCAAGTCGCGCTGGGCGATGCCAATCTCTCTGTGTTCGCAGGTTTACGGGAAGATCCGTTCTTCTTTGACGTAGAGCAGTACTTCCGGGTGCGGGCTGGTGCAGCAGGAACAGGACCCGCCGTTGGTTTCCGTCCGACAAACACCGCGATCGATTTTGCCAAGGGCTACAACGTGAACGCGATCGCGGTGCGAGTGCCCATCAAGTTCTTGCAGGGTGGCAGTCAAACTAAGGTGTTTGACGTGTGGGAAACCATCTCGGTTCCAGGTGCAAACGGCAAATACACTCAGGTTGAGCAGATGGCTCGACCGGGTATCAATGAAGCGCTCCTGCGAACCAATGCCTTGCTCAACGCTTATAACAGCGTTGGACCTGATTTCGTTGCAGCGGCGTTGGCAGGTCAACAACCAGCCGCTAACATTGCTGCCCCCATTGTTGCGGAAGCCAAGCAAACCCTGCTGGCAGTCGGCAATACGGATGCCCGTGCCAATGCCTTGTTGGGAGCGTTCTTGCCCGACGTGATGCGTATCGACACAGCAGAACCCAGCGGTTATGCCAATGCCTTAAATGCAAAAGGCAGCCCCATTCGCGGTCGCTTGCTCAAAGACGATACGATCGACATCACGTTGAGTGTGGTGACAAATGGCGCTATTCCTAGCGATAACGTCTCCTACGAGGGTACGCCTGGAAATCCGTCTCAAGGACACAATCCACTCGTGCCGTCCTTCCCCTACCTGGCGCTACCGAACTAGGCATCAGTGCGATCGGGCGACGCATGGGCGATTGAGTAAGACAGTGACTCTTTAGACCCTGCGTTGTCCCGATCGGTTCATTCGCCATCAAGTCAACTAATGAAAGGGGAAAGGAAAGGCATGGAGTCTAGTCACGGCGTTGGGCAGGCAACGCTAAAACGCTTGCGTAAAGTGCCTCTGTTGGTGCTGCCGATCGCAGGTTTGTTGTTAACCATCCCGATCGGCTTGAAAGTATGGACGGA
>JACMKO010000446.1 GCA_014380065.1 Leptolyngbya sp. ES-bin-22
ACCACGCCGATTTGGAGAGCATTCGCTTCAGCGCTGTACTTCAAACCCTCTAAACGTTCAGTGGAGTCTAAGAGTTCGACTTGAGACGTGAGGAACAGGTAGCGCAACTCATCCACACCGTTGCCGCTCAAGCTATCGGCAGGGTTGAGCGCTTGCAGGGTTTGCTTGAGTTCTGCATCAGGCGTATACAGCAGCAGCTTGGCTTCCAGGGAAGAGCCGATCGCTTTGTCGGCGCGGGCTTTTTCCAGCACCTTGTTGACCTCATCGCGGCTTTGGGCGAGGATTTGCCATTTCGTCGCCAGTTCTGGTGCGCGCCACTGGTCATTCAATGTGACCCAACCTGCCTGGAAGACCGATTTGTGCGGCGGGGCGTAGGGCAGCGCTTGCCAGATGTCTTCTGCCATGTGGGAAAGGACGGGCGCGATCGCTTTTGCCAGGTTTTCGAGGGCGATCGCCAGCACGGTTTGGCAACTGCGACGACGGGGCGAATCGATCGCGCTGATGTACAGCCGATCTTTGGCGCTGTCGAGATAGAAGTTGGACAGATCCACGACGCAGAAGTTCAGTACCGTCTGGAAGAAGCGGAAGAACTGGAAGCTGTCGAAGGCATCTGTCACTTCGCTGAAGACTTCGGTGATGCGGTGGAGGAGGTAGCGATCGAGTTCCGGCAACTGCTCATAGGGGACGGCATTCTTGGCTGGATCAAAATCGTGCAGGTTGCCCAGCAGAAAACGCGCCGTGTTGCGGATCTTGCGATAGACATCCGCCATCTGCTTGAGGGCGGTTTTGCCCAGGCGCATGTCTGAAGAGTAATCGACTGAAGACACCCACAGTCGCAGCACATCCGCCCCATAGGGTGGCTCCTCTTTCTGGTTTTTGCCACCGTTGATGATGACCATCGGGTTAACCACGTTGCCGAGAGACTTGCTCATCTTGTAGCCCTGCTCATCCAGCACAAAGCCGTTAGTCAGCACAGTTTTATACGGCGCAAAACCATTCACTGCCACACTGGTCAGCAAACTGGACTGGAACCAACCACGATGTTGGTCAGACCCTTCCAGATAGATGTCAGCAGGGTATTTAAGTTTTGAGTTTTGAGTTTTGAGTTTTGAGTTATCCGGTAACTCATCACTCAAAACTTTGAACTCATCACTTTCTAACACCGCTGCCCAGGAAGAGCCAGAGTCGAACCACACATCCATCGTGTCGGTGCCTTTGCGGTAGGTGTGTCCGTTGTCGCGGTACGACTCTGGCAAAAGCGCTTCGACAGACAATTCCCACCAGGCATCGGAACCCTGCTCAGCGACGATCGCCTGCACAAACGCGATCGTTTCCTGAGTCAGCAACGGCTCTCCGGTGGCTTCGTCGTAGAACACGGGAATGGGGACACCCCAACTGCGCTGACGAGAGATACACCAGTCCGATCGCTCCGCCACCATTGACGTGATGCGGTTCTCGCTCTGCGCCGGAATCCAGCGTACACCAGCGATCGCCTCCAGTGCGCGATCGCGGAAGCCCTCAACCGAGGCGAACCATTGCTCTGTCGCTCGAACGATCGTGGGCTTTTTGGTGCGCCAGTCGTAGGGATATTTATGGACGTAGGGTTCTTCTTTCAGCAGCGATCGTGCCTCTTGAAGTGCAGCAATCACAGCCGTATTGCCGTCTCCCAAAACATTCAAGCCAGCAAACTGCCCCGCTTCTTCGGTAAAGTTGCCGTCATCATCGACGGGCGCGAGGATAGGCAAGCCGTAGCGTTGACCAACAATGTAGTCATCCTGACCATGCCCAGGAGCGGTGTGGACTAAGCCTGTACCTGCTTCGGTGGTGACGTAATCGCCGCCGATGACGATTTCGCTACGACGATCGAAGAGTGGATGCTGGTAGGTCGTACGCTCCAGCGTTCTGCCCACCATTGTTGCTTGCACCGTTAACGTGGTGCCCAGGACTTCAGAAAGGCGATCGACCAGATCCTTCGCCACGATCAAATACTTAAAGCGACCAGGAGCATTTTCACTCACTTCTACGACCGCGTAGATCAGCTCTGGGTTCACGCTCACGGCTAAGTTGGCAGGGATCGTCCAGGGAGTCGTCGTCCAGATGGCAACGCCCAGTTCGCCCGTACCCATAAAGGAATCGAGACCCATCATGAGCGCTGACGACAACTGCTTGACCTCGAACGCCGCGTAGAGACTGCGTGAGGTATGCCCTTCGGGATACTCTAGCTCCGCTTCTGCCAGGGCGGTTTTAGAACTGGGACTCCAATACACGGGCTTCAAACCCCGATAGATGTAGCCTTTCAGCACCATTTGCCCAAACACACCGATCTGCGCGGCTTCATAGTCGGGCTTCAGAGTGAGGTAAGGATGCTCCCAATCGCCCCAAACACCGTAGCGCTTGCAGTCCTCACGCTGCTGGTCAACGGTTTTGAGAGCGAATTCTCTCGCTTTTTGCCGCAGCTTGAGTGGTGTTAAAGCACGACGCTCTTCTGATTTAAGCGTTTGCAGCACTTTAAGCTCGATCGGCAACCCATGACAGTCCCAACCCGGCACATAGCGCACCTTCCGCCCCCGCAACAGATGGTACTTGTTGATCACATCTTTCAGCACCTTATTCAGCGCGTGTCCCATATGTAGCGACCCGTTGGCATAGGGTGGTCCATCGTGCAGCACAAAAACCTCGCCTGGATTCGACTGCGATAGCTGCTGGTAAAGCTGTTCTGCTTCCCAAAAGGCTTGCAGTTCCGGCTCTCGCTTGACTGCATTGGCACGCATGTCAAAGTTGGTCTTGGGTAAGTTAACGGTGTCTTTGTAAGAGCCGGGTTCTGTCGCAGTCATAGGGAAGGATGGGGGAGTAGGGAAAGATGGGGGAAAAGCTAGAAGGCAATGGCGGGGAGTAGAGTGTGTAGTATATGTAGTATATCAATCTAGAAGTCACATTTGGTGACACGGCATGTCTGCAAAACGCTCATCGCCACTGTGTAGCTCAGTGTTCTTGCTCATTATCAGGGACAAGCGGCTGAGCTTCAAGCTTAACCAATTGACTCAAGCAGTGTTGTTCGCCGATCGCACGATCGCTTTTGTAAGCTTGCAACAGTGTTACCGTCACCGCTGAATCCCGCCCACCTCGGCAATTTAATAAATTTCATATCTCTTGGTGTGAAATCACAGGTGTTTACCATCACACCTGCTTAGGATAGTTCCAGAACCAAATGCCTCCTAAGCAATTATTGCTTTCTGATTAAACACTATGACCCAGCTTGAGTTGACGCAATGCCTACATTGGGCTAAAACGCTAGATTTAATTGTGTCGAGCCGCATGATTAATGGGGTCTTGTACGTCTACAATGCCACTGGGCAAAAGAGACCGTGGGACAACTTTATTGCCGATTATCCGCTGGAGCGCTTGCAGGCAATGATCGATCGCATGCAGATGCGCCTCAAGGCAGCTAGCTGAACCATCGTTAGTCGTCCGTCAACTAAAATTTGACGGGTAAACCAAAGCTGGGGAAATTTTAAGGTGTGTTTTTTGAGAGTTTTCAACCCGTCAAAAAATTCTTGACAGAACACTAGGTTAGTCTCTAGGAAACTAATTGACGGATCGCCTACAGTCCTTTAGGACTGTAGGGAGATTATATGTAACGTCCCTACAGTCACCGCCTAACTAAAACTGCTGTAAAAAGCGCAAATCGCTGGTATACAGGCGACGAATATCGTCAATCTGGTGCAGCACCATCGCTAAACGCTCAACACCCATACCAGCGGCAAAGCCCGTGTAAACTTCAGGGTCATAACCAACTGCTTTGAGCACGTTAGGGTCTACCATCCCGCAGCCCATGATTTCCAACCAGCGTCCCTTCCACTGCACATCTACTTCGGCGGATGGCTCCGTGAAAGGAAAAAAGCTGGGACGAAAGCGAATCGGCACTTCGCCAAACAGTTGTTCCAAAAACACTTTGATTGTGCCTTTCAGGTCGGTAAAGGTTAGTCCCTCATCTACCGCCAAAATTTCGACCTGATGGAACACGGCTGAATGGGTGGCATCGACCGTATCGCGCCGATAACAGCGACCCGGCATCACAATCCGTACAGGCGGATCGTTCGTCTCCATATAGCGGATCTGCACAGACGAGGTGTGGGTTCGCATAATGTTGCCATCGGGCAAGTACAGCGTATCCTGCATATCGCGTGCGGGATGGTCGGGCAGAAAGTTCAACGCCTCGAAGTTGTAGTAGTCCGTCTCCATTTCTGGACCTTCGGCGACGGTGTAGCCAAGACCCACAAAAATGTCTGTCACGCGATCCATCATGCCATTGATTGGGTGGATGCGCCCTTGAGGACGATACACGCCAGACATCGTAATGTCCAGAGTTTCTGCTTCAAGCTGTGCCTGAATTTGAGCCGCTTGCAGGGCGTTGCGACGACGATCGAGATCGGTCTGAATCGCCTCTTTCACCTCGTTTGCCAAGGCTCCAATACGCGGGCGATCGCTCGCATCAAGTTTCCCCATCCCGCCCAAAACCTGCGGAATGGGACCCTTTTTGCCCAAATACTTCACCCGCAGTTGTTCTAGCTGCTCTAACGAGTCTGTCGCTGCCAGCGCCTGTTGCGCTTCCTGACGAATGGATTCTAATTGCGCTGCAAGTTCTTGAAGCTGAACAGTCATACTAATGAAGTTGTTAGTTGTTGGTTGTTAGTTGTTGGTTCGTGACAAGCAACGAACAACTGGTAACGTTTCAAACCCTAAGGATTGCATAAGGTTTGGGTCGTGAACGTTGATTCTGATGCAGCTTAGTCTGCTGCCTTCATCCTTCAGTTTAGTAGCTGAGTGGAAGCGTGAGCGATCGTCACCCAAAATTCCCTATTCCCCACTCCCCACTCCCTATTCTCTGACAAACCGAAGCAATGAAACTACTCATCAGCAACGATGACGGCATTTTCGCTCTGGGTATTCGCTCTCTAGCGAACCGTCTGGCAGCCGCAGGACATGATGTGACCGTTGTGTGCCCCGATCGCGAGCGATCGGCAACCGGGCACGGACTTACCTTACACCAACCCATTCGCGCCGACATGGTTGAGTCTGTGTTTCATGCCAGCGTCAAAGCGTGGGCATGTTCCGGCACCCCTTCAGACTGCGTGAAGCTAGCGCTTTGGGCATTGTTGGATGGTCCTCCTGATTTAGTGCTTTCTGGCATTAATCATGGGTCAAATCTTGGTACGGATGTGCTGTACTCAGGTACGGTCTCAGCCGCAATGGAGGGCGTGATTGAGGGCATTCCCAGCATTGCGTTTAGCCTTGCCAGTGCTGCGTCCTCTGAGTTTCAGCCCGCCGCCGCCTTTGCCGAGTCGCTGGTTGCCCAACTTGCCAAGCAACCCTTGCCAGAACTCTTGCTGCTCAACGTGAATGTCCCTGCTGTACAGGTCGAGGCGATCGCGGGCGTAAAAGTGACCCGTCAGGGCGTTCGCCGCTACATAGATGTGTTTGAAAAGCGACTTGACCCACGCGGCAAAACTTACTACTGGCTAGCGGGAGAATTGCTAGAGGAGGTTGCCGAAACCCCTGTAACGGATCAAGCGCCGACTGACGTGCAGGCAATTCGTGACAACTACATCACATTAACCCCCTTGCAATACAATTTGACTTCAACAACGGGGCTAACAAGTCTAAAAAACTGGAAATTTGACGTTTTTATGCAGAAGGTAGACTAGGCATGAACCGCATCTTGAACAGCTAGAAAACCGACACGAGCTAGACAAAACCGCCAAACTAGAAAATCATGTATTAACTTTGTGTATATGTGTGGCTTGAGGGGCACTTTAACTTAGAGACTGGCGAACTGCTGAAGCATCTACCACCGCTATCGTGTTTGACGCATCAAACGCTACAGCCTTAACGATGAGATCACTGAGCTATGCGATCGCGATCACTGACATAGTAGACAATTTTTATAAAGCTGCCTGAAGGGGCAAATTGAGTATCGGTTTTAACGTCACCGTTTCTTCAGGTTTGACGTTTTGGCTGCTGAGAGTGTTACGCCTGGAAGCTTGATTGAATCTTGCAAGAAATACCCATGTCCAATACGGAAAATCAGTTCACAGCCACCTTCTGGGGCGTTCGGGGGAGTATTGCTAGCCCAGGCTCTGCCACAGTTCGCTACGGTGGCAATACGCCCTGTGTCGAAATGCGAGTGGGGGGCGATCGCCTGATTTTTGACGGCGGCACGGGCATTCGTGTTTTAGGGCAATCGTTGCTATCCCAGATGCCCCTTGAGGCACACATGTTTTTCACCCACTCTCACTGGGATCATATCCAGGGTTTTCCCTTCTTTGTGCCAGCGTTTGCCAGAGGTAATCGTTTTAACATTTATGGGGCGATCGCGCCCAATGGCTCCACGATGGAGCAGCGACTGAACGATCAAATGCTGCATCCAAATTTTCCAGTGCCACTGCAAATTATGGGTGCCGATCTGAAATTCCATGATATTGAAGTTGGGCAAACCGTTCGCATCAACGACATTCTGGTCGAAAATGCTCTGCTAAACCACCCTGGGCAAGCTGTAGGCTACCGCGTTAACTGGCGTGGACACGCAGCCGCGTATGTTACTGACACAGAGCACTTTCCAGATCACCTGGATGAAAACGTTTTGTTTTTAGCTGATCAGGCTGACCTGCTCATCTACGACGCGACCTACACCGACGAAGAATATCACTCCAAGCAATTTAGCAAAGTCGGTTGGGGTCACTCAACCTGGCAGGAAGCGGTCAAGATTGCCAAAGCTGCCAATGTGAAGACGCTGGTGATCTTCCACCATGATCCACTGCACAGCGACGATTTTCTTGATCAGGTTGGGGCTGAAGTTGCCGCTGCTTTTCCCAGCAGTTTGATGGCGAGAGAAGGGTTGGTGATCCAAATTTCGCCGCCTGTTGCTAGACCAGATCCAGTAGCGATCGAAGCCGCGATCGAAGCTGAAATTGGGGTATCTGTGTAGGCACGAGGCAAACGGATGAGGGATGAAAGCAACTCAAAACTTAGAACCTAGAACCTAGAACTTAAAACTTAGAACTCTCCTCGTTTCTTTCGCTCGTCCTTCCCGTTCATGTGTCAAAATGTAAAGCGTGTGGGTTACTTCATCGCCAACGACTGTTCTGACTCCAACTGCTGTTGCTCTAGGAAACTTTGATGGTGTGCATCAGGGGCATCAGCAGGTAATTCAACCTGTTTTGTCGGTTTCGGAAGCGGTTGATGGCTCACCACGCATTCACGCGACCGTTGTGACGTTTCATCCTCACCCGCAAGAGTTTTTTACAGGGCAAGCTCGTCTTTTACTGACTCCGTTGATTGAAAAGGCAGCACAGCTAAGCGCGATTGGGGTCGAGCAGCTTGTTTTATTGCCCTTTGATGAGTCGCTTGCACGCTTAAGTCCAGAGCAGTTTGTTGAGCAAATTCTCTTACAGCAGCTTAAAGCAACGAAAGTGAGCATTGGCTCAGATTTTTGCTTTGGGCGGCAGCGATCGGGCAATGCAAAGACCTTACAGGCGATCGCGGCGAAGCTCGGTATGGCTGTTAGCATTGCACCGCTGAAGAATTTGGGAGACGATCGCATTAGTAGTTCTGCCATTCGTCAGGCACTGCAACAGGGTGATGTACAGCGCGCCAACCAGCTTTTAGGACACCCTTACAGACTCATTGGCAAAGTCGTTCAAGGACAGCAGCTTGGGCGCACGATCGGGTTTCCAACAGCAAATCTGCAACTCCCTTCAGACAAATTCTTGCCCTGCGCTGGCGCTTATGCTGTGCGGGTTCATCGCTGCGATCGTGGCAGTGAGGTTGATCTATCAGCGACACCGACGTTACGAGGGGTGATGAATATCGGCTTTCGTCCTACGGTCAACGGTACGACCCAGACGATCGAGGTGCATCTCTTGGATTGGTCAGCCGATCTGTACGAGCAGACTCTCATTGTCAGCCTCGCAGCCTTTTTGCGATCGGAGCAAAAGTTTCCCTCCCTTGATGCCCTCAAAGCGCAAATTCAAGCCGATTGTGATGCGGCCCGTCTGTTGCTCTAGGTGTCGTCACTCAACTGCTATTGACCACTACGGAACTGGGCACACTAGGCGTAGCAGTTTCGCGCATACCCGCTTTTCCACACCTAGAGGAACGACCAAATGGCAAACGAGGGGCACCTTGCTTTAATCAAGCAGGGTGTAACAGCCTGGAATGAGTGGTGGTGCCGTAATCCCAAGATGGTTCCTAACCTCGAAGGTGCAAACCTTCAGGATACGAACCTGCGCGAAGCCAATTTTTACAAAGCTGACCTGAGAGAAATCAGCCTTCAGCAGGTCGATCTCAGCATGGCAAATCTTGAAGGGGCAGATCTTGGAGTTGCGATGCTGGAAGGTGCAACCTTTTACACCGCAATCCTCTACAAAGCCAACCTGCGGGAAGCCAACCTTTACAAGGCTGATCTACGCGAAGCCGATCTCAGCCAAGTTGACCTGAGCATGGCAAACCTACGTGAGGCAAACCTCAGCACGGCCATTCTTGAAGGCGCAACGCTTTACACGGCGCTGCTTTATAAGGCTAACCTGCGGGAAGCCAGTCTCTACAAAGCTGATCTGCGCGAGGCAGACTTTAGTATGGCAAACTTGCGTGAAGCTAATCTCAGCATGACTAACCTGAGCATGGCAAACCTGAGCATGGCAAACCTGGTTGGGGCAACCCTCTACGAAGGCAATTTACAGCAGGCGAACTTGAGCTTGGCAAACCTGTGCATGGCATCTCTCATCGGTGCCACGCTGAACAAAGCCAATCTGGTCGGTGCCACACTGATTGGGGTGAATTTGTATAAGGCAAAATTAACGAGCGCTAATTTGCGAGAAGCTGATTTGCGAGAGGCTACCCTCAGCATGACTGACCTGAGTGAGGCTAACCTGCACGGTTCAAACCTAACTATGGCAAACCTACAGGGAGCAAACTTGAGCAGAGCGAACCTAACGCTGGCAAATTTTCAGGATGCTAACCTGCATCAGGCTAACCTGACAGGTGCCAATTTTCGGGAAACAAATCTGTCTGGCGCTTACCTCAAAGAATGCACGATGCCAGACGGTACGGTGCATTCCTGAGTAAACATCCCCAGCGCTTCAGAGCGATCGACTCAGCATTGAGGCTTTTCGTTTCAGGAGTGAAGGTCGATCGCTTCTTCAACAAATCGCACTAACTGGGTTGTGATTCGCCAAGCGCCGACCGTGCAGCGATCGCCAAAAAGAGTCTGGAGACACCTGTAAAAATGATGCTGATACCAACCAGTAACCCGAGCGCAAAGGGACTATTGGAGGGCCACTCAAACCAGACTAAGCCACCTAGAACCAAAGTCGTAATACCATTCGCCAACGCCCAGACCCAGTTTGGTTGAGCGCGCCGTTGAAACGCAAACACAATTTCAAACACACCTTCTGTGAGCAAAAAAGCACCTAAGGCCAGCGTTAACGTGAGGATGCCTTGCAGTGGATAGACCAGCAGCAGGACTGCGGTGCCAATGTAAAGAAGACTCAACAGAAGCTGCCAGACGAAACCACCTTCCTGTCTCGTCTGGAAGGTATACACAAGCTTGGAGATACCACCAAAAAGGATAATCCACGCAATCCAAGATTCAGCGGCAAGCGTACTGAAATAAGGAAACGCAATCGCGGCGGCTCCCAGCAAGATCAGCAGCACGCTGACCACGATCGACCCGTTTAGACCGCTCTTAACGTCATTCGTTGAAACCCCAGTACTCATTCATACACCTCGCTATCGCTTAAATCATTACCTCGAATTGTAGGACTGCTGCCTTTCGCCTGAGATCCTTCGTTTGGGATAGTTTCGAGTGTGATGAGGTACACCAAAAGGGACGGAAGCTCACTGCAGTGGTTTCGTCAAGGCAACCCTCACAGCCGCGTGGGAGTGTTTTAACGAAACCAGACTCTAGCTGGACTCGATCGACGGGGTTATTTGGCTGCGATCGACACTGGATGGTTAGTGCTCACAGCCTTTAGCTTGATGCCCTGAATCGAGTAATCCAGCAGTTGCATGGGGTGCAGCACGGGGACGGTTTTTCCTTGAAGCTCAAGATGCTTACTGATCTGCACAAAGCAACCGATATTGGCTGAGGCGATGAGAGAGGCTCCTGTATTCAGCAGGTTTTCCACCTTTTGCTGACCCAACTCCGCTGCAACATCAGGTTGCAAAATGTTGTAAACGCCAGCACTGCCACAGCACAGCGCTGCATCCACAGGTTCCCGTAGCTGCACACCCGGAATTTGCTTGAGGAGTTGGCGCGGCTGTACGCTGATTTTTTGCCCGTGCAGCATATGACAGGCATCCTGATAAACCAGCGTTAGCGGCTCGTCTTGCAAGGGCGATAGCTTAGCAGTTAATCCCACATCGGCTAAAAACTCCTGTACATCTTTGACTTTGCTGGCGAACGCGTTAGCTTTCTCCTGATAGTCGGGGTCGTCGTGCAAGATGCTGCCGTATTCTTTGAGAGTGTGTCCGCAACCGGAGGCATTAATGATGATCGCATCCAGCGTGGAATCAGCAAAGCTGTCAATGAGTTGCCGCGCTAATGCTTTCGTTTGCTCTTCTTGCCCCTGGTGATGCGTGAGCGCACCGCAGCAGCCTTGAGCTTGGGGCACAACCACTTCGCAGCCGTTGGCAGTGAGCACTCGTACGGTCGCGTCGTTGACTTCGGGATTAAAAAGACGCTGCACACAGCCAAGCAGTAAGCCTACCCGGTAGCGCTGCTTTCCCTGAGCCGGAATGACTGCTGGTAAAGGATCTTGGAATGCCTGGGGTGAGATTTTGGGCAGCATTGCTTCCATCGCCGCTAGTTGGGGCGAAAGGCGCTTCAGGAAGCCGAGCGATCGCACCAATTTCTGCAACCCCGATTTTTGGTAAAGCCCTAACGGTCGCAGCAATAAGCGCAGTCGATCGGGATAGGGAAAGGTGGAGAAAATGAGGCGGCGTAAAAGCTTTTCGGGCAGCGATCGGGCGTGGTTTCGCTCCACCTGAGCACGCGTTGCCTCAATGAGCTGGTCATACCGCACTCCAGACGGGCAAGTTGTCACACAGGCAAGACAGCCCAGGCACGAATCAAAATGCTGCACGGTCGCTGGAGACAGCGGTATTTGCCCCTCATTCACGCCATCCATCAGGTAGATTCGTCCTCTTGGCGAATCCATTTCTTTGCCAATGACCCGGTAACTGGGACAGGTGGACAGGCAAAAGCCACAGTGTACACACGCGTCGATGAGTTTGGCATCGGGAGGGTTATGGGAATCAAAGGCAGGAAATGGGGAATGGGGAGTGGGGAGTGGGGAGTGGGGAGTAGAATCTTGCAATTCAAAATCCAACGTTGCAAACGCATCACTGTCTTGGTTACGGGAGTCGGCACGCATGATTTAAATTTCGCCTACAAAGCGGTGAGGGCTTAAACGACCATCTGGATCAAATTGTTGTTTGAGCTGGCGCATGAGAGTAAGTGCATTGCCTGAGTAGCCCCAGACCTCGATCGCCTGCTTGAGCGCGACCGGAGCCTGAAGCAAAGACAGAAAACCGCCGTTGGTTTGGCAGAACGAGCGCATCTTCAAGAGCGTTTCTGGTGGGGTGGAAGCATCAAGCACCAGTCTGCCCAGTCCGCTGGCAGCGTGGATCTGTCCAGACCAGGGCGCGATCGCCAGTGTGTCGATCGTGGTTAGCAGCGCCACGGCTTCAGAGGGTCGTATTCCTATTTTGCAGGTAATCGCCTCTGCCTGGTGGGTAGCCGTCATGCTTTCTTGCAGGCGTTGCCATAGAGTGACATCATCACGTTCAGTAAAACAGGCGCTTGTTAAGCTCAGTGCTTGACCGACCTCGACCATACGCTGGGCTTGTTCTTGAACGCTGGGCAAAATGCTTTGCAAGCGGATTGCCAACGCAGGGCCCTTCCCAAGTTCTAGCGCTGCAACCACTGAGGCAGATAAAACATCTGCACTAGCGGGTGTGAGTGCCGAGCTAAGTAACGTCTGAGTTGCCTGAGCGATGGCAGACACGTCACCACTCAACACTACAGTCTGAGAAGCTTCCGGCAAGGGATAGACTCGAAACGTCACCTGTGTAATGATGCCTAGCGTGCCGTAGGAGCCAGTAAACAGCTTCATCAGGTCATAGCCTGCGACGTTTTTCACAACCCGCCCGCCTGCTTTTGCCAGTTTCCCGTCAGCGCGGACAAAGGATAGCCCCAACAGCATATCTCGCACGCTGTTGTAGCGTTGACGCAACGAACCCGTGTCGGCTGTCGCGACAATGCCCCCGATCGTGGCGTACTCTGGATAAGTAGGGTCAATTGCCAAGCACTGTCCTGCCTGTGCCAACGTTGTCTGCAAGTCAGCAAACCGCATTCCTGCCTCTACAGTTACCGTTAAATCACCCACTGCATGATCAATCAGCCGCTTTAACCGCTCTGTACTGACCACCAGCAACGATGTTTCTGTCTTGCTCCTCCTGACCAGCCCGCCCCAGTCAAGTTTGCTACCCGCACCACAGGGTAAGACGTGCGGGCGATCGCTCTCAGCCATCACGGCAGCCAGCGCTTCGGGCGTAGAGGGATAGGCGATACCACTGACGGTCGTTCCAGGGGCGACGGCTCGATCAATCAGCGCTTTTTGGGTTAAAGGTAAGGCATCCCAGGTCTGACGATCAAGCGTTTTGAGCGTGCTTTCTAAGGTTGGGCGATCGGTAGGGGTTTCTGCGGAACTCATGCCCATGTTGGGAATCAACTGAAGAGTAACGCTTACTCTAACAGCCGCAAGGGTCTCGTTTTGCGAATCGGGTTAGAACTGACGCTAAGCTTCGATGACGATGCCCATTTTGCTTTCACAGTGACGAATTTTGCAGTGACGAATTTTTGCAGTTACAGTGGTACGGCATGAAGGCAAGCGATCGATGAAAAAAATTTTGGTGGTTGAAGACGAACAATCCATTCGTGAATCGCTTCTAGAGCTGCTTGAGGTTGAAGGTTTCAGCGTTTTGGGGGCAGCAAACGGTTCCTTGGGCGTACAGATGGCGCAGCAGCATTTACCTGATCTCATCTTGTGTGATGTCACGATGCCTCAGCTAGACGGGTATCAAGTGCTCACAAGCTTACGGCAACACACGGAAACGGCTGCTATTCCCTTCATTTTTCTCACGGCGCGGGGAACCAAGGAAAATTTTCGACAGGGAATGGAACTGGGAGCCGATGATTTTCTAACAAAGCCTTGTACGGCTGACGAATTGCTGGTTGCGATCGCTAGCCGCTTTGACAAAAAGGCAGCCGTGGAAAAGCAGTCCCAGAAACAGCTTGATGGCTTGCGAAATAGTATCGCTTTCTCTCTGCCTCATGAGTTGCGAACGCCGCTGAACGGCATTTTAGGGCTGACTGAAGTGCTGATTGATGATTACCAGGAGATCGATCGGCAGGAAGTGCTGGAACTCGCTCAAGGCATTCATAGCGCTGCCGAACGGCTCTCTCGGCTGATTCAAAACTTTCTGCTCTATGCAGAATTGGAAATTACAGCACACGATCACGAGCGCCTCTCTGTGCTCCGCAGTGGTGAGACGCGCCTGCCAAACATCCTGATTACGAACGTTGCCACCGCGATCGCGAAGCAGGAAGGGCGTGAAACCGACCTGCATTTGGATCTACAAACCCTGAAAATTCAAATCTCTGACCTGAAGCTGAAAAAAGTAGTGGAAGAGTTAGTCGGCAACGCCTTCAAGTTTTCAGCCACAGGGACACCCGTTCATGTAGCAACAAT
Source organism: Leptolyngbya sp. ES-bin-22 (assembly GCA_014380065.1). Classification (GTDB taxonomy): domain Bacteria; phylum Cyanobacteriota; class Cyanobacteriia; order Leptolyngbyales; family Leptolyngbyaceae; genus Stenomitos. The sequence continues at coordinate 13,812 of JACMKO010000446.1, forward strand.
CGTCACAAAGGAGGGACTAACCCTCACTGTGGGCGATCGTGGGCGAGGTATGACCGTAGACCAACTTGCCAGTTTAGGCGCATATATGCAGTTTGAGCGCGCCTTCTATGAACAGCAAGGCTCTGGTTTAGGCGTTGCCATTGCAAAACGTCTGGTGGAATTGCACGGAGGAACGTTGGCGATCGACAGCATCCCTGGTCAAAAAACAACGGTACAGGTGATGCTTCCCGGCAGCGAGGGCTGATCAACGAGAAGCTTGGATAGCGGTTTTCACATGAACAAACCACAAATTGTAGGGTGAGCATTGCTCACACATGCTGTGGCATCAGCATTCTGGCAATGAATGGGCGGTATCCATCCTACTGGGAATGGCTGTAAAGCAACGAAATTGAAGTGGATCATTGTTAATAGACAGAGCTTGCGACACGACCAGGCGGTGTAAGGGCGCATTCCTCACAAGGAGGTTCCGCTTACTTACATGACCCAGTATCCACAATCTGATTTAACAGAGTCCCCAACAGTTCATCTAGAGTGATCCCTGCTGCACGTGCCATTGAGACAACGACACTTTTAGGCGAGAAAGAACAATACAACCCTGCCTCTAGAAACCAGATTTGTCCTTGAGGATCAATGCGGAAGTCAAACAGACTGTAGTGACGACAGCCTAGTGCTGCGTGACACTGCTTAGCGGCTGCTTGAACCTGCTTGGTGATTGGGTCATCAACGTTTACAATCCAGGCTTTCATACCATCCTTAGCCGTCAAACTTAAGTCGCCGTCTGTCCGTTTTAATTTATCGGCATAGCAGCGGATGGGAGTCTGATTGTCTACCCGATACTCTTCCAGTGGTAGCCCCATCAACTCACCATCCCTCACAAGAATGCCACACCTGACTTCTCGACCCAATGCAATATAGTCTTCCACAAGGACTTCGGGGGCATGGGCAAAGGCTATTTTCAACGCTGCCTCGTAATCAGCAAGATCATTGACGAAAGTCACCCCTAGCGAATTATCAGCACTGGCTGGTTTAACCACAACTGGGGGGAGAAGCGTTGGAACGTCGCCCGATCGCAGTAATTCTCCACGAGGCACCTTCACCCCTGTGGCAGCCACGATCGCCTTTGCTCTGGCTTTGTGAGCCGCCAATGCCATAACATCGGGGGGATTACCGATATAGGAAATTTGTAGCACATCAAAGAGCGCGCGATAGTGGGTCATGCCAGGGAGGCAAAACATTTGGGGCAACATCACATCAATGGTTTGCGTGGTCAGAACCTCGATCGCCTCAAAAAGGGGCATTGGCTTGGCGGCGGCAATATCGTCTGGACTGAGGGATGCAGGAAAGCGCCACAGGCGATCGGGGGTGATGTAAGCAATGAGAACGTCATAGCGTGTGGGATCGGCGGTTGCCGTGAGGCAATCTCTGGCATAGAGGCATGACAAATCACCATGAAAGTCATCGTCAGCAGAACCAACTAAATGCAGAATCCGACGGACTGCCATAGTAAGTTTCCATGTAAGGTTTCATCAAGCAGGGTTGCGTGTCTTAGTGCTTCAGTCTCCAAAAGGTTCTACCAGTTTTCCAATGTTGAAATCAATTTTGACCCAATCCTTGCATTGCCGTAAATTTTTCAATAAAAGTAAGGTGATTTGCCAGTGGGGTACGGCTAGAAAGGGAACCGGATCATTTAATTGAAAAATGGCATCTTTGCCCTTCAAGATTCTCTGCGTCCAGGCTTGTAGGGCTGACCATGACCTGATTTCCGTCAATCGCCATAGTTCGTGGTAAAGCCAGTACGTCGGCTTACTGTCAGGGAGTGGTGTGATGGGCGGCTCAATCGTGTGGCTGCGATCGCTGAGATAGGCAGCGGCTAAACCTGGATGATTGTAAAACATGGTAATCGCAGAATGGGTGCGAGGATTGCACTCGATTGGATAAACAGTGCCATCTGCGGCTTGCATAAAATCGAAGGAAATTTGTCCAGTCAGATTGAGGGCTGTAACAAATTTTTCAACCCACATTAAGATCTCAGGCTGCTCAATGTGTTCATAATTGACCTGAAACGGAGATGATGCAGAACAGCAGTGGAGTCGAATGTTTCCCTTGCGGACGGTGCTGTGAGTGCAATATTCCTGCCCAGTGATAAACTCCTGCATCACCCAGGGATTGTCCTGACTGATGGGCAAATTTTTCACATACTCTGCCATCCCCTTGTAGGGAAATCTGGTTAAATCCAGTCGAGAGACGGAATCGTAGCGGATGCTTTTGAGAATGTACTGGCGGGGATCGGCAGTGAAGTCAAACGCAAGAATCTGCTGTGGATTGGTAATCAAGAAGGCTTTGGGCACAGATAACCCCAGGGAACGTGCTTGCTCACACAAGGAAAACTTGTTGTCCAAGAGGCGCGTCATGGCAGGAGAAAAGT
>JACMKO010000447.1 GCA_014380065.1 Leptolyngbya sp. ES-bin-22
GCCTTGCTGACTTAAACTCAGCAGCAGACTCGTAATATCCGAAAAGCCGATCAGCCATTTGGGATCATGCCCTATCCAGGACCAGTCTTCGAGCAATCGCGCCCCTCCGTAGCCACCTCGCGCACAAAGGATGCCACGACAGTCTGGGTCATTGAGCGCGGTGAGCAACTGCTTGCGCCGATCGCTATCCGTACCTGCCAGATAGCCCCAGCGATCGTCATACCCAGGAGTGAGTTCCACCCGATAGCCACGCGATCGCCAAACTTCGACTCCACGCTGAAAGGACTCAAACTCTCGCAAGGTGCCGCTTGGCGCAATGACTCGCAGTAAGTCACCGGACTGTAGTGGTGGTGGCGGTTGGCAAGGGCGCATAGTTTATCGCATTGCTGTTTTACGTTGGTAGGGACGTTACATGTAACGTCCCTACAGACGGTTTAGCGGTACGCACGATCGCCTCACACCGTCACCACAACATTAGTTTCCTGTTTTTGCGTATCCAAACGTTCTAAAATCTCCAGCATTTCGCGCTCAAAGGTCACCTGGGCACGATTGGTGATGCCGCCGATGTAGAGTTGCCCGTCCTTCTGAAGCGCCCAGATTTGGGAGTGAGAGACGTAGCTCATCATCACGCCCAGCATCAGCAGCCCAAAGCCTGCGTAGACGATCGGGATGCTGGGGTCAGCTTTAATTTGCAATCCCGTGCTGCCAACGAGTTCCTTAATCGCCAGTGTCACACCGTTCACTGGGGTAGACATCCCAGCGCGAACCGTGGAAATCAGTTTGCCAGAAGTATCGTAGACGAGCAGCATTCCTTGCAGGTCTTTGGCAATCAGGGAAACGCCAGCGCTCAAATCAGGCTTGGTGGGAATCCAGGTGCCCCAGATACGTCCGCCTTTCCCGCCCGTATCTAACTGCGCCATTGGTAGCTGAAAAATCGGGCTATTGTTAATGCGAACCTGCACCGCAGCAATGCCCCAATCTGCCTGGTATAGCGTCACCCCGCGATAGCGCAGCGGTTCGTTCACATGAATAGTTTTGCGTTTGACTTCCTGCCCCTCGCTGTCCAGCACCGACATATCGGAGTAGAACTGGTCGATCGCGCCTTGTGGGGTGTAGTCAATCCAAAAGCGGTTCACTTTCACCGACCAGTCTTTGGGAATCTGCGACTCTGCAAAGGGTCCTGCGTCCAGGATGTTTTTAATCTGAAACGTTTGACCGCTGGGCACCATTTCTTGCCCCACGAAGCCTGTCAATGCACCGACGATCGCACCCACCAAAATCAGCAGCATACTGGCATGAACGACGATCGGCCCAATCCGCCCGACAATGCCTTTCCGAGCGTAAACCGCGTCATCTTGACGAAAGAGCTTGTATCGCTTTTGCTCCAGCAACGGCAACACGTCATCTAGTGACGTTTGTTGAAATTCAGCGCTGAGGGCAAACTTTTGAAACTGGCGCGGCTGGCTGTAGAACTTGCGAGACGTGCGCGAAAACCAGCGTAAGGCGGGTAGCTGTCGCGTAAACGTGCAGGCAGTCAAACTCGACCCAAACAAAATTAGCAGCGCCAGAAACCACCACGTGCGATAGACGTGATCCAAGCCGACTGCCAGCAGCACTTTCCAGGTCAGGAACCCAAATAATGCCGGATGTTCTGGATAGTTTGCTTCATAGAACGCAGCCGATTGCCCCTGCTCTACCACCGTGCCCGAAACGCTGAAGAGCGCGATCGCTAACAGCAGGACGATCGCCAACCGCAAATCAGACAGCACGGGCAACAGTTCCCGCCTGAAGAAGTTTTGGGGAGCCGCTCCTAAACTAGACAGACGCGTTAAGAAGGAAGGATTTGCAGACATGAGATTTAGGTTTGAGTTTTGAGGTTTGAGTTTTAAGTTTTGAGCAGTCGTCTCACTTGAACCTCAAAACTGAACTCTAGAAAGGAGGGAGAATACGCCGAATCCCACTAACAACACGCCGCTAGCTGGTGTAATCCAGCCCGACCAGCGACGCAATTCCAGCAGTTTTTTGATCGATGCGGTGAAAGTTCCCGCTAGCACCAGAGGAGCTACGTAGCCAACAGCGTAAGCTAGCAGCAAAGCACTGCCCAAAACCGGATCTTTAGTCGCTGAAATCCATGCCAGGATGGTTGCCAGAACGGGCGTACTGCACGGCGACGCGACCAAGCCGAACGTTAGCCCAATGAGGTACGCACGCATACCGATCGGTAAATCCTTAGAAATCCATTCCAAGCCACCCAAGAACGGTAACCGCAACGGTAGTGCCTCTAGCAAATTCAGCCCCATGAGAATAGCGATCGCACTCACCACGAGCGGCAACCCCAGCCCAATCTGTCCATAAATTTTGCCAACCACTGCCGCCAGAAGACCCAATCCCGCCAGCGTCGTCGCCAGCCCTAGCGCAAACCAGGTAGACTGCACCGCTGCTTGTAGCCGCGTTTGAGTTTCGTAGCCGCCAATGTAACCGATCGTAATGGGCAGCATCGACAGCATACAGGGCGTAAGGCTCGTCAATAGCCCTGCCATAAAAATGATGCCCACACTGGCTGGGGTTAGATGCGCCAGTTGCTCAGAAACCAGCGTATTGGCAAAGTGTTCCAGCCAGTAAAGCTGAGTTTGCAGGGTCTCAATCATGCCGTGTCCGACGTTCCTTTGCGAAGAGCAGCGCTTTCTCTATCTTACTGGAGATGCAGTGCGCGGGGGAGGGATGGAAGGGGGAACGTTTCGAGTTTGAAGTCTGTGGCTACCTGCTATTCGCGCACCTTTGACATTTGAATCAAGCGGCTTAACTTGTCACAAACGCGGTAGACCTGGGGAGTTTATTGGAGTCTGTGCAGACGGAATAGGGCGTGGCGTTGGATTTGTTGGGAGCGCTGGGCTTGGAAGCGATGATGGCAGTGCGGCGGGACTAATCGGGCTAGGAGCAGGTGCCGGACTTGCTTCGATCGGCTCAGTCGGTGAGGGCGCTGGTGTGATGGGTGTTGGCAATGGACTCGGCGTGAGCTTAACGTTGGGTGGGCGATCGGGAACGAAACTGCGAACAGGCAGTGGTTCGGGCAGCGGTGGAGCAGTGGGTAAAGCAGCGGGGGAGGCTTGTAGAGGCCAATTTTGCACGGGCGGAAAATCTTGCTGGGTTTGAAAGAACGTTGGACCAATGCCATGAGCCGCACTAAAGCGTAACGCCAGCCCCAAGCCTGAGCCAGCGGCGATCGCCACTGCCGCTGTCACCATCAACGCCTTGGGCAATCGGCTTTTGGATGCCGAACCAGGGCTGGGCGTAGGCTGTCGAGTCGGCGGCGCAACCGCGTGGGTTGCAGTTGCCGTTACCACAGGAGCAGGAGGAGCTGTGGGACGACCAGAGCCATGAGGCAGCGTCGTTGGATTCGGTAGGTCGATCGCGACACGAGGCTGTCCGGCACCATGAGCAGCCCCTGGCACAGCAGGCGATAGATTGCTGTTGGGCAAAAGCGCAAACCAGTCAGCCACCGTCTGTGGTCGTTCCTGCGCGTTAAGCGCCATGCCGCTGAGAATCGCTTGCTCGATCGCGCTACTCAGTTGCGGTTGCAGTTGGCGCGGCGAGAGCAATGGTGACTGACTACGACGTGAGGCGGCGATCGGCTCCTGCCCCGTGACTAAAAAGTACAAGGTCGCCGCCAGAGTATACAGGTCGGTAGCAGCCGTCAGATTGACCTGTTGCTGATGCAGTTCAAGCGCTGCGTAGGGAGAAAGCAACGCCTCTGAAGTCTCCGGCACACCCAGCACCGCATAGTGGGCGATGCCAGTACCGACCAGCACGACAAACGACGCGCCTTGGGGACGCACCAGGTTTTCTGGCTTGATATCCCGATGAAGCAACCCTTGGCGGTGCATTGCACTGAGCGCTGAGCCAGCCTGACGGACATACTGCACTGCCTCCGCTTCTGGCAATGCTCCTCGCGATCGCACTCGTTCTGCCAGCGTTTGACCCACAACATCATCCATCACGGCGAACGGTAGCCCAGCTTCCTCAAACACATCCAATACTCTCGCCAGACCAGGATGGTGACATTGCGCCAGCCGTTGCGCCTCCTCAACAAACCGCCGCTTCAAATGAGCCATATCGGTTTGCGGTTGCGATCGCAGCGTTTGCAGCACAACTGGCTGGTGCGAGCGAGCTTGAGTAGCCCTAAACGTAAGCCCCAATGCACTTTGACCTAAAGAACTATTAAGGACATACTTGCCATTTTGCAGCGCCGTACCAGCCGTTAAGTTCATGGGCATTCACTCCCCAAAGGTCGTGACCATGCTAACGTCTCGCAGTCACCGAAGGCTAGATCGAGAGAGAAGTGAGGGCTTCGACGTAAGCGCTCAGCCGAACGGGCGAGGGGTGGCAGGGGAGAAAACTCAAAACTCAAAACTCTCTAGCTTATCGGCGCAAAGCGCTACTCAAAACTCAAAACTCAAAACTCAAAACTCAAAACTCAAAACTCAAAACTCAAAACTTCACCCCTTCCCCTTCATCTGAGAGAACTGTTCTGCCACAAACTGTTCCGCCTCAGAGCGTGTGTGCATTGCGCCGTCTACAGTCGCAGCAAAGAGCGCGTCCAAAATGGCTTTAAATTGTGGACCTGATTGGTAGCCCATTGCCTTGAGGTCGTTACCGTTTAAGGGCGGTTTGAGGGCGATCCAGTGGGTAAGATACTGCCAAATTTTGCGACGGGGTGACTCGGCTCGGCTCGTTTGTAGGGTCGATCGCCCACTACGAATGGCAACCAATACCAGCAAAAGTGGGTCATATGGCTTGAGCAACTGGACAACCTCGCTGGGGCGTTGACAGATAGACAGTGCCATCAAGCGGCTTTGAGCGGCTTCGAGCTGCTGCAAGCGTTCAATACTGTCAGTCGGTAGCTGGAGCCTTTCGGCCACAAGTCCACGATACTCCGGCGCAAGGTGAGCAAGCAGCACTTCGAGCAAGACCAGCCAGGACGGGGGAAAGCTAAAGGCTAAAGGCTGACCGCTGACCGCTGTAGCTTGCTTCTCCAAAGGAGTCCGTTGACCGTTCAACCACCGATCGACCAATCGCAGTTGCTGCCACAATGTCGCATCCATTGCTAAGGTCGGGTGAATGCATTGGAGTGCGCCCAAGTCGGATAGTGCTTGTAGTGCAGGTTTCCAGCAGGGTGACTGAAGAATGTATTTGAGTTCTGACTTGAGTCGAGTTTGCAGAGCGGGGGCAGTAAGAGGCGCTTTAGAGTGCTGACGATCGTGGCTGTAGCGCTCTTGAGCGTAAACACCGCTGGCGATCGCATAGCGGATATACCCTTCCGTTTGAGCATCCAACTGAAAGCCTAAGCGCACCGCAAACCGGACAGCACGATAGATTCGCGTGGGGTCTTCAATAAAGCTGTTGGCGTGCAGGACGCGAATTTGTTTCGCGTGCAGATCGAGTGTGCCACCAAAGAAGTCAAGCAGTTCGCCGATATGGGGTTCGGTGAGGCGGATTGCCATCGCGTTAATGGTGAAATCGCGGCGGTAAAGATCCTGGCGAATCGAACTGGCTTCCACCTCCGGGTTAGCTGCTGGGTAAGGATAAAACTCGGTGCGTGCCGTCGCAAAATCGACCCAAAGGGATTTGAGTGTAGGATCGTTGTGCCAAAGGAGTGCAGCGGTCTGAAATTTGCCGTGAACATCCAGACGAGCGGTTGGATACAAGGCTTGGAGCGATCGCGCCATCGCCACACCAGCCGCATCATCGGCAGCCCGATGAAACCCATCCACTACTAGATCCACATCTTCCAGCAGGAGTGCGCCTGAGGTTGCCGTTCCAGCCGCGATCGCCAGCAGCAAGTCTCGCACCGCGCCTCCCACAAGATAGAGATGCCATCCCCGTTGCTCTGCTTCCGTCGCCGCTGCCGCCAACACTTGCCAAAGTTCAGGCGCAAGACATTGGCGGAGGGTTGTGAGAGGTGAGGAGTGAGGGGTGTTGTCACTTTGTGGGATGAAAGACAAACGGCTATCCATCACCTCTCCCCTCACTCGCTCTCTCCTCACTGCTTGGTGCAACTGACGCAAAACATCCGTGCGGGTCACAATGCCCACAAGCTGACCCTGAGAAAGTACAGGCAACCGCCCAATGTCATAGGTCACCATCAGCGCTTCGATCGCTGGTAGCGATGTGTCAGGCGCAATCGTTTTGAGGTTAGTAGTCATGTAGCCCTTAACGGGGGCATGGCTGAAGCCGTGATGCAGCGCAATATCCAGGTCACGGCGCGAAATCATGCCGACGAGCTGACCGTCAGCCTCTACAACCGCTAAGCCGGAGTGTCCATAGCGCAGTAGAAGCCGCTGTGCTTCGCCGATCGTGGTTTCGGGGCGAATGGTGCGAACGGGCGATGACATTAAATCTCTTGCCATCGGTGGCTGGGGGATCTGCGCTTTGAATTGAGCCACTAACTGAGCGAGCGTTGCTTGTGGGTCAACGGCATGGAGATTCATCGACGCGGCACGGGGGTGCCCACCACCCCCACTAGCGCTGAACAAGGCGTTCAAATCAGTCCCGTCAATGCGCGATCGCCCAATCACGGTTAAAGCACCGTCATCCGTCTCCGCTAAATCAGTGCGACAGACCGCCTTTTTACAGTAGTAAGCTCCCAGCAGCAACGCGTCACTATCCGTCAGGCTCATCAAATGCGATGCGAGGCTGGACAATCCTGGTACAAAGTGATCCAGCGTGAGCATGACCCAGCCGATTGTGCTGCCGCGCACGGTTTCTGTTTGCATCTCATTAAGAGCAGTCGTCAGCAACGGCTGTAGCTCAGGCGCAAGACCCGGATCAGCATAATGGGCGATCGCTCGTAGACTGGCTCCTTGCTCCATCAGCCATGCTAAGGCTCTAGCATCCCGTGCTGTGGTTTGGTCAAAGGTTAGCGATCCCGTATCGACATGAATGCCCAATGCCATCACGGTGGCTTCAGCGATCGTGGGCGTAAGCTGCTGCGTCTGAAGCTGCTCCACAATCAGAGTTGTCGTTGCACCAACCGTTTCGACTTGGCGTTGGGTTGCCAGGATGTCAGTCTCGATGCCGAGATGGTGATCGTAGACCGAAAGAGCCACACCGGGCAAGTCTAGCCACTCTGCCACTTTGCCCAATCGATCGCGAGACTGGGTATCCACTACCGCGATCGATCGAATTTGTGACACATTGACAGATCGACGCTCGATCAGCGCATACTCGTCCCGATGCAGCGCCAAAAAGTCCCGCACAGCTGCATGTGCCCCACCTGCCAGCACAATCCGTGCCCCTGGCTGTAAACGTGTCAAGCCGACGGCAGCGCCCAGGGTATCGAAATCAGCAGTAGTGTGGCAGAGGATAAGCTTCATTGGAGCGAAGAGTAAGGAGAGTCTTGAGTGCGGAGTACTGAGCTGGTTCTGCTGTCGAGTTGCTGACCTCTAACAACTGACAACCAACAACACTCTTCTGTTTTTGCCTTCTTGACTTTGCCATCTCAAATTCTAAATCCCGCCATCCAAGGGATACAGTTTTCTGATAGCTTACTAAGTAGGGATGAGTGCGATCGCCTGCATGAACAGCCCTTTTTACTCAATCTATCGCTGTATCGGAGAAGCGGAAATTATGACCATTGTCTTCCAGATTTCCCTGGCTGCTCTTGTGATCTTGTCGTTTGTGATGGTTGTGGGTGCGCCTGTTGCGCTGGCAACGCCACAAAACTGGGATCAGTCTAAACGTCTGATTTTTCTTGGTTCTGCTGCGTGGACAGTGCTGGTGCTGCTGGTGGGAGGGCTTAACTACCTGGTTATTTAGTTTCTGTCTAGCGATGTCTGGGTATGAATCGCTCCACCATAAAAATACCGCTTAAGATCAGCATACGCCCCGTCAGCAAGAGACATCCACTTTATAAGCTTTAAGCTGGTGGGGAAGATCTCTAAATTTAGAAGCAAAAATGGCAGTTTTTGAAGGAACATTCACTCAGACCGACCACATGCGGTTTGCGATTGTGATCGGTCGTTTTAATGACCTGGTAACCACAAAGCTGCTGGAAGGCTGCCAGGATTGTCTCAAACGACACGGGGTTAACACTGATCCTAACGGTACGCAAGTTGATTATGCGTGGGTTCCTGGCAGCTTTGAAGTGCCCCTAGTCGCTCGCCAGTTAGCTCTGACCAACCGTTACGACGCAATCATCTGCCTGGGTGCCATTATCAAAGGTCAAACTCCCCATTTTGATTATGTGGCAGCAGAGGTTTCCAAGGGGATTGCGGCGACGGGCTTTCAAACGGGAGTACCCGTGATTTTTGGTGTACTCACCACCGACACGATGCAGCAAGCGCTGGAACGGGCGGGCATTAAGAGTAACTTGGGCTGGAACTATGCGATGAGCGCCTTGGAAATGGCGAGCCTGATGCAGCAAGTGAAGAGCGTCAATGTGGAACCGCATGGGAATCAATTGAAGGCAGGAACCAATCCAACGCTTCCGGTCACGACGATGAAAAGTGCCGCTATCAATGAGGCGATCGTACGAGACAGTATGACCTGATGCGCTTAATTGGGATCAATTCCCAGTGCTCTTAAGCGGGCTGCCAATTGTTCGGCTCGCTGCTGCGCTTCAAGCCGTTGCAACCTTTCCTGTTCAAGCCTCTGTTCTGTCTGCTCTGCTCGTGCGGTTGCCTGTTCCGCTCGTGCGGTTGCCTGTTCCGCTTGAGCGGTTGCCTGTTCCGCTTGAGCGGTTGCCTGGTCTGCTCGTGCAGCCAACTGTTCCGTTTGACCGATCGCCTGCTCTGTTTCTGCCATTGATTGCGCGATCGCTTCCGTTAGTTTCGGTATTTTCTCACCCTGAGCGCTGAAGTAGCGTAGCTGATTGGCTTCTACACCGAGATAGAGTCCAAGTTCCTCGCTCCAGCGCCAGCCACTCTCGTTAGGGATAATGACTTCATATGCGTGCCCTGCTAACCGAAAGCCTTGAAACTCAAGCGTGTCTGGCGAGAACCAGAAGTACTCCGGTGTCCGAAAGCGGTTTTGGTACAGGTCTTTCTTAAGCGTACGATCGACGTTGGCGGTGGATGTTGACAGCAATTCAATAATCAAATCGGGATAGCGGCCATCCTCTTCCCAAACGACCCAGGCATTGCGCGATCGGGGTTCGGTGCGTTTGACGAGGAAAAAGTCGGGACCACGGAAATCCCGGTTGCGGAGTTGCTGTCGGCTAAAGTAAACGGTGAGGTTAGCGCCAATAAAGAAGTCCGTTTGATCGCGCCATAGCCACTCCAAGCAGGCAACTAGGAGCGCCAGTTGAGCATAGTGAAGGGAGCTTTCCATTTCTGGCTCATCGCTCAAAAGTTGAGTAGCATCGGGCATCATGGCTTCTAGCTGTTGAGCAGTGAACACCATTGGTCTCATCCCACGACATTAATTCTTATGATGGCTATTCCTATTATGGCTGCGGGGTGAACAAAATTTTGCGCGATCGCGACTGACGAACCGTTACTCTGTTTCTTACTAGAGCGGGTGACTGCGAATTTTCCGCCGACTGTACTGTTTTACTGTTGCGATGAAATGCAAGAACTGATCACTGATGTCCTGGTCGTCGGTGGTGGGACAGGAGGAACTGCCGCCGCCATCCAAGCAGCCCGATTTGGCGCAAAGACAATCCTGGTCAGCGAATTTGGCTGGTTAGGGGGCATGTTGACGAGTGCAGGTGTATCAGCACCAGACGGCAATGAGTTACTTGCGTTGCAGACAGGCCTTTGGGGCGCATTCCTGCGAGAGCTAAAGCAGCGACAGCCAGAGGGGTTGGATCACGGTTGGGTGAGTTTCTTTACTTACGATCCACGGGTTGGTGCTCAGATTTTTGCCGATTGGGTGGCGGCATTGCCTAATCTCCAATGGATCGCTGGACAAACACCAGAAGCGGTTCTCCTGGACGGGCATCGTCTCACTGGAGTTCGCTTTCAAGCGGTTACAATTCGCGCCAACACGACGCTTGACGGCACGGAATTGGGTGATTTGTTAGCTCTCGGTGACATTCCACATCGCTGGGGTTGGGAATTACAGGCAGAGTTTGGCGAACCGAGCGCGCCCGTCAGTGCCAATCGATTGACGCAACAATATCCGGTGCAGGCTCCAACGTGGGTGGTGATGATGGAGGATTACGGCGAGGGTGCAACGGCTCCAGAAATCCCTGCACCACCCAACGATGATCCCGATCGCTTTCGGGGAGCCTGGGACAAGTACGGGGGCGATCGCTTTCTCAACTATGGGCGCTTACCCGGAAACCGCTTCATGATCAATTGGCCCCTTCACGGCAACGACTATGGCGAAGGGATTGAGCGTCTTCTGCTAGCCAAAAAACGTGGGGATTTTTTGCGTGAAGCGCGGTGGCATACTCAAAGCTTTGCCCGCTTTATTCAGACGCAGCTTGGTTGTCGTTATGGGTTGGCGGAGCATGTCTTTCCTGTAGAGGAAAGGGAAGAGGGGAGAGGGGAGAGGGGTAAGACAAGTCTCGGCGGTGGTGCCTATGCACTACATCCGTATTATCGGGAAAGTCGCCGCTTATGTGGGCTAACGACCGTGCGTGAGCAGGATATTCTCCCGGTCAGCGATGGATGTGTTGCACCGTTGTCGATCGTGTCAGGGCAGGGATATACACAGGCGGAAACGATCTGTGATGCGATCGCGATCGGCAATTATGCCAATGATCATCATTATCCTAGCGGTGACATTACCCTCAAACCGAAATCGATGCGTTGGGGCGGACGCTGGACAGGTACGCCCTTTACCATCCCCTATCGGGCACTGATACCTGCCAGCATGGACGGACTCTTGGTTTGCGAAAAAAATCTTTCTGTGTCCCACATGGCAAACGGGGCGACGCGTTTACAGCCATTAGTCTTGGGGATCGGGCAAGCGGCTGGCATGGCGGCAGCACTCTGCGTGGAGCAGGGCTGTCAGCCACGAGACTTAGACGTACGATCGCTCCAGGAAGCACTTTTGAGCGACACGATCGCCCCTGCTGCCGTCATTCCTCTGCTGAATCTGCTTGCTGATGATCCCGACTGGCATTACTGGCAGCGCTATTACCTCAATCAACCAAAGGCATATCCTGCTAGTGGCATGTGCCCCACTCGGCGCGCAGGCGATCGCTTATCTAGCCAGCCTACACACGCTCGCTCGCCTGTCTCCTCAAGGCAAACCGTGTCTGGTTTCTTTCAACGAACGGGCGAGCAAGCCTATACGATGCAGGTGATGGAGCCGCTTACACTCAAAAATTTGACGGTCAACCTGGTGACGCTCGATCCGACCATCAATGAGCAGCTTATGGCAGCACCTTTAGAGGACTCGGTTACGGTGTCAGGATCTCTCAACACGGCAGGAAACTGGTTTCTGGTTGAGGCAATCGAGAAAACTACAGGTAGCTGGTAGCCGCCTGCGATCATCTAGGTAGGTGGGTGGAATTAAATCTAAGATGGACGTAGGTTGAGTTGAAGCATGAAACCCCTAGCGCAGCCATGCCAAAGGTTTTACGCCCGCATGGGTTACGCTATCGCTTTTCTGTTATGCCGGAACGGCTTTACCCATCCTACAAATAATTCTGCCTCCCTACTTACTAGAAGCAGGAAAGCCAGAAAGTCTACTGAAACTGTCCACGCAGCGTACGGGCGACTCCCTGGCTAGATTTCTCCCCCAGGTCATCGGCAACCGTCAATCTAGTCGGCTTAAAGCGTCTTAATGTCACCTTGATACCCTGAGCACCCTCCTGCTCCAAATCTTCTACGTAGCCGCTCTTAGAAGCGGCAGCCGCTTTGGCACCCAGAAACGGACCAAAGTAATAGGTACAGGCAGGTATTTCTGTGATCACTTCAACCCACCAAGCAAGCCCAAACAAATTGAACAGATTTGTCAAGAGGTCTTTCATTAAGGTCTCTGCTGATTTACCAGTGGTTCTAGAGTAGTGCGTCGCAACAGCCACTTAAATGCTGTCACGACTGGTTCTTTACACTTTGTATACTACCTACGGTTTATTTTTTCAACCGCATAACTTTCTCCACTGTATCCAGGTGCAGAGTATTCGACCAGCGCTGACGGAAAATTTCATACAGTGCCATGCCTGTAGCCACAGACGCATTCAAGCTAGGGGTATTACCGCCCAACGGAATGGAAACCAGGCTATCGCAGGCACGTTGAGTGAGCATACTCAACCCGTCGCCTTCCGCGCCCACGACCAGGACGACAGGACCCGAAAACTGCACAGTGTGCAGCGCCTGACTGCCGTTGCTAGCCGTACCGTAGATCCAAAAGCCAGCAGCCTTGAGTTCTTCTAACGCCCGACCGAGATTGACAACGCGCGCCACCGAGAAAGTTTCTAAGGCTCCGGCTGCAACCTTGACCACAGTAGACGTAACTCCAACCGCTCGCCGCTGCGGGATGACCAAGCCCTGTGCGCCCAATGCCTCTGCTGTCCGAATGATGGCACCTAAATTGTGGGGATCGGTGATGCTGTCCGCTACAACCAACACGGGCTGATCAGAGGCTGCTTTTGCTTGGTCGATCAAGTCAGCCAGTTCCAGATACGCATGGGGCGCGACTTGAGCGACAACGCCCTGGTGATTTGCCCGAAAAGTGAGCTGATCTAGCCGCTGCGGCTCTACTTCATCAATGACGGTGCCATTGGCTTTTGCCTGTACGAGCAGGTCGTGAAAGCGGTGGTCGTAGCGAAGTTTGTTGGTGATCCAAAGACGATTGAGCGATCGCTGACTTTCTAGTGCTGCCAACACAGGATGGCGACCGTAGATTAAGTCTGCTTCTTCAAAGGATGTGGGTGTTGCGATCGCGGGATCTTGTCCCATTTCAGCCTGCGGTCTGGCTTCCACTGGCGGGAGCGATCGTTGAGCGCGTGGTTGGGATGAGCGCTCATGTCGAGGCGATTGCCCTGAGCGTCGTCTCGGCGCAGCACCAGCATCCCGTGAGGGGCGTGAGCGATCGGGTTTGAAATCAGCATTTGATTCGCGTGAAGAGTGCGACGTACCGATGGGGCGATCGCTGCTGGCTCTTCTCACGCGCGGTTTCGCACTGTTTCGGTCAGAATTAAAGTCAGCGGCGTTAGAGTCAGCATTTGCTTTACGAGCTGGGCGCGGCTTACCAACGTGAAAATCGGTGCTTGCTTCGCGTGACAGTCTCGGCTTGCCAGCTTTAACAGGCTGGGATCGCCCTCTTGATGCCGCTAGTTTAATGCGGGCTTTAGCAGAGCGAGTCGGCATTGCGCGCGCTTGGGGATCGTCGTTGTGATTTTTGGCAGCCATGATGTTACGGAAGTAAGCGGATAAGAAAGCCGAAAGCTCTGAGGCAGCAACTCGGTGACAAGGCGGCTCAGAACAGTAACTCGATTAGGTTGGCGGGTCAAGCTCTAGTTGTGCGAGCAGTTGTGCCAGACGTTGGGGGTTGGTGAGGTAAAGGTATCCAATGAGAGTTTCTAAACTGGTCGCCTGCTGATAAATGCTGGGATCAATACGCTTCGGGTGACCCGTGGCTGCGTTGCGCCCGCGCTTCAAAAGGATTAGTTCAGATTCTGTCAGCGATGGAGCGAGCGATCGTAAATGGTCAGCCTGTCGTTCTGCCCTCACTTGAGCCACTACCTGACCGTGATAGGACTGGAGTCGTTTGGGCGGCAACAGGTAAAAGCGACGAACGTAAAGTTCGTAAACAGCGTCTCCCAGGTAGGCAAGGGCAGCAGGTGGTAACTGCTGAATGGATGCCTCAGACAAGGGCGCTAGGGGAAGCATGTGTTGAAGTTCGCCGGACAGGGCTACAGCCGCAGAAGACTGTGAGTTATCGCCATCACTGTCTGTTTCCGTAAGCGCTACCTCGCATCTAACGTTCCCTGCAACCAATAAGCAGACAACTTTAGGGGCAGGCTAATCGATTTTTTCCAACTTAACCAATCGGCTTACTCATCTTAGCGGGATTTCCAACCAGTCGGCAGGCGCTTGCAGTAAATCCTTACGCTTGCTTGCCTTTCCCGTGCTAAGAATCTTTCTTAAGAGAGAAGTATAAAGCTACAGCAGCGTATAAGATGGCACATCGCAATGGTGCAATTCAACAAAACGTTATGTTGCAGTTGGTTACAGTGGGTGACCTTACCTCAACCCTGTTCTGTCTGCGACCATA